>DQUX01000030.1 GCA_015662065.1 Anaerolineales bacterium
CCGGCGCATCTCCTCGGAGCCGTACCGCCAGGTGAGGGGTGAGAGGTAGGTCTCGTGACCAAACATCGTGCATATTGTACCACATTTTGTGGGCCAAGGCAGATGGGGCGCAGGGAGGTGGAAGCGGGTTTCCTCAACTGCTGAGGATGCCTTCGCGGCGATACCATTCCAGGGTAGCGCGTGCCCCTTCTTCGAAGGAGATCGGCTCAAAGCCCAGTTCCTCACGGGCCTTCTCGGCGCTCACCCGCCAGTCGTAGAAGACGTAGGGGTAGAGGCCGATAGGGTAGAGGGGCTCACGGTGAGTGAAACGGGAGAGCCAGGTCCAGAGCCGGGCCAGGCCGACCATCCCCCAGGCGGGCACGGGGACCCAGCGGGTGCGGCGGCCGAGGGCCCGCTCCAGCACCTCGCCCACCTCCCGGTGGGTGAGGCACGGCCCGCAGATGTTGTAGGTCTGGCCGGCCCGCCCCTGCTCCAGCGCCGCCCCCACCGCCCAGGCCACGTCCTTCACGTAGGCCGGGAAGGTGATGTGACGGCCGCCATGAACCCGGACCGGCACCCTCTTAAGCGGGTCCTCGAAGAACAGGCGGTTGAAGGCGTACCGTCCCCAGGGGCCGTACATCGCCCCCGGCCGGAGGACCACCACCTCCAGGCCGTGATTCTGGTGGTAGGCCAGGGCCAACCGCTCCGCCGCCAGTTTGGACTCCTGGTAGGGGTCGAGGGGGCGGCAGGGGGTCTCCTCTGTGATGATCTCCTTTTCCGGCGGCCGGCCGATCACGACGACGGTGGAGATGTGGACGAACCGCTCCACCCCGGCCTCCCGCGCCGCCTCCAGCACGTGGCGGGTCCCCTCCACGTTGACGGCGAAGAAAGCCTCTCGGTCCCCCCAGAAGCGGAACCGGGCAGCGGCGTGGACGACGGCGCGGCATCCCGCGGCCGCCTCCCACACAGCCCTCGGGTCCCGGACGTCCCCCCAGGCCAGATCTATCCCCAGCTCCTCCAGAAAGCCGTAGTTAGAGGTAGGCCGCACCAGCGCCCGCAGCCGATACCCCTGCCCAACCAGATACGGGCAGAGATTATGGCCCAGGAAGCCAGTCGCGCCGGTGACAAGGAGGGGAGTAAGCATTGCCAAAGAAAAAACACCCCGGAGGACACGAAGTTTCGCAGGGGAGTGGGAGGTCCTCCGCGTTCCTCCGTGCCTTCGGGGTTGCCGAGCTTATTACACCGATGCGCAAATTCATTCCGCGTTATGCTAACCCGCGCCGCCGTGAACAGGCAGCGCTCGGCCCCACGATGGGCCGAAAAGCGATCTAGCACCGGCTCTTCCACCCGGTGCGGGCGCGAAAAACCGGGAACGAATCCGCGGCAGCCTGTGCTTATACCTCCCCTGGGGGCGTCCCTGTCTCCGGGTCCCAACCGTACTCGGCATAGGCGCCAGCCAGGAGCGGCCCCATCTCCGGGACCCGGCCCTCGGTGCCGCCATCGCTCAGGGGTTGCAGCAGGAGATCTGGCAGCCGGTCGTCGGCGCGGGTGAGGCCGCGGCGTATGTTGAGCAGTCGCTTAAGGGTGACGATGCGCTTGCCCAGGGTCATCAGGTCGTGGGTTTCCAGGCCCCAACCTGTCGCGGCGTTGAGGGCAGCCAGCACCCGCTCCACGCCGGGGTTTTGGAAGTGGCAGAGGATCATCGCGTTATACAGGTTGCGCCAGGCCTGTTGGCGGGCGGCGATGCGGCCCTTCTCCTCGGAGGACTCGAACCGGTCGCCGGGCACGACCCCCAGCTCGACGGGCGGCCCCTGCCCGGTGTCCACCCCGTACATATCCCCCTGGAGGTGGCAGGCGCCGCGGGGGGAGAGGGCGTAGGTCGCGCCCAGCCCGACGAAGGCACGGGGGTCGTGCATCGGCACCTCCAGCCGGTTGACCGTCACCGCCAGCTCCGGCACGCCGAAGCGGGCGGCCAGGGCGGCGCTCCCCTCGGCCAGCAGGTCGCCGAAACCCTCCCGCCGGGCGGTCATCTCGATCAGGTGGTGAAGGACGGCAGCGTCGCCGTAGCGGATCTCGAGGCCGCCCGTGGCGGCCTTGGTGAGGATGCCCCGCTCGAACAGCTCGCAGGCCAGGGCGAGGGTGACGCCGGTGCTGATGGTGTCCAGCCCGTAGCGGTTGCAGAGGTGGCCGGCGTAGATCACCGCCTCCAGGTCGCCCACCATCGTGAGCGCCCCCAGCGCCCCCAGCGTCTCGTACTCGGGGCCATCCACTTTCTCCAGGCCGTAGCGCGGTGCGCGGGTCTCCCGGCCGCAGGCGATGGGGCAGCGGTAGCAGGCGGTGTTCCGGTTCTGGAACTGCTCCACCATCAACACGCCCGAGAGGTTGCTGGCCCCCTCCCACTCTCCCCTCTGGTAGTAACGGATGGGGAGGTCGCCGTACATCAACGCCATATCGACGTACCCGGCGGTGCCGGCCAACCGGATCGACAGGGCGACCATATCTTCGTCCAGGTCGGCGGTGATCTCCCGCACCACGGCCTTGAACCCCTCGGGGTCGGCCAGGGGGACCTGGGCCGATCCGCGTGCGGCGATGGCTTTGAGGTTCTTGGCCCCCATCACCGCCCCCATCCCGGTCCGTCCGGCGGCCCGGCCGTGGTCGTTCATCACGGCGGCCATTTTGACCAGGTGCTCCCCCGCCGGGCCGATGCAGGCGACGCGGGCTTTGGGCTCGCCCAGCCTCTCTCGTATCCGCTCCTGGGTCTCGTAGGCGTCCAGTCCCCAGAGATCGCCCGCCTCGTGGAGCGCGGCCCGGCCCTCGACGATGGAGAGCCAGACGGGGCGCTCCGCCCGGCCGGTGATGATGACGCCGTCGTAGCTGGCGAAGCGGAGCTCGGGGCCGATGAAACCGCCGGTGTTGGATTCGCCCCAGATGGAGGTAAGAGGGGAGAGGGCGCAGACAGCGAGACGGCCTGCCGAGGGCATCGGCGTCCCGACCAGCGGGCCGGTCATCAGGATGAGGGGATTATCCGGCCCCAGGGGGTCGGTCTCGCCGTCCACCATGTCGTAGAGAATGCGCGCCGCCAGGCCGCTGCCGCCGACGAAGGCGCGGGCGAGGGATTCGTCGAGGGGTTCATCCCAGATCCCGCCAGTGCTGAGGTCCACGCGCAGGACCTTTCCCATATAGCCCTTCATCTCTTCCTCCTTATCGCCTTATCGCAGGACGATTCGCTTGAACCGCTCGACATAGCGCACCGACCCGTCCTCACCCTCGACCAGGTGCCACTCCTGCAGCCGTTTTTCCAACCTATCGGGGTCGGCGATCTGGGAGCGGTGCTGGCGGAGGGCCTCCAGTTTCCGCCGGAAGGACTCGGTGATGTCTATCTCCGTATCCGGCTCCGCGGCTCCGGCGATGTAGACATACCGGACGTGGTGGGGTTCCAATCCCTCCTGCAGCAGCTCGGGGAACTGGAGGGGGTTCCGTGCGTCGGGGAAGACGGCGTCCAGGGCGGCGTCCCCTACGGCCCGATGGTCGGGATGGTTGAGGTAGGAGGCGCGGTAGCGGAGGGTGGGATCACACGTGATGACCACGTCGGGTCGCCATCTCCGGATCTGGCGGGTCAGATCCCGCCTCAACTCCAGGCAGGGGGTCACGGAGCCGTCGGGGTAGTTTAGGAAGATCACCTTGCGCACCCCCAGGACGTGAGCGGCGGCCCGCTGTTCTTCTTCGCGGATACGGGCCAGCCGTTCGGGGGACATCTGGGGGTCGCTGGACCCTCGCTCCCCGTGGGTTGCCAGGATGTAGATGATCTCCTTGCCCTCCTGTGCCCAGCGGCCCACCGTTCCACCGCAGAAGAACTCGGGGTCGTCTGGGTGGGCCAGGATGACCATCACCCGTTGCTGTTGTCGTTCCATAGGCTACCTGGGCGCCGGGCGGGTTAGGGGTTCCTGGGGATGACTTCCACTTCGTCCGCGGCGACCTCGACCCGCCGGTCCTCGATTTGGACGATGACTGTCCCTTTAAGGGGCATCAGGTCCACGACCTTGCCGGAGCCGTAGGGGGTGCGGACCCGGGCCTTTCGTTTGGGCAGGTTTTGGGAGGCCTCCACGTACATTTTATGCTCGTAGACCAGGCAGCAGCGCAGGCGGCCGCACATGCCGGTGATCTCGGAGGGGGTGAGGGAGACCCCCTGCGCTTTGGCCATCCGGATGGAAACGGGGCAGAACTCGGCGAGGAAGCGGGAACAGCAGCGAAGCTCGCCGCAGGCTCCGTATCCGCCGAGCATTTTCGCCCGGTCCCTCGGCCCGATCTGCCGTAGCTCAACGCGCACCCGGAGCCGGCGGGCGAGTTCTCGTCGGATGCCTTGGGGCTCCTCCTTGGCCTCGGACTCGTAGAGGATCGTGAGGCGCTTGCCGTCGAGGGTGTATTCGGCGGTGACGAACTTGATGGGGATGGAGCGGCTGGCTGCCAGCTCTCGGGCCTGGCTCAGTGCCTTTTGGGCCTTCTCCTGCAACTGCTGTCGGAGGGCCAGGTCGCCTCCTGTGGCGCGGCGGAGGATCGGTTTCAGGTCGTTACGTCGATCTTTCTCCGGCACCTCTTGGAGGTAGACCACTTTGCCGATCTGGCGACCCCAGGCGGTGTTCACGATCACGAAGTCGCCGGGCGTCAGGCCTGAGCAATCGCCGGGGGCGAAGGTGTAGATTTTGCCGCCGTCCTGGAATCGCACGCCGACGACCCGGGCTTTTTGTCCTTGTACTTTCTCTTTTTCGGTCTCCTGGGTCAAGGGGTCCCTTCTTCCTGACGGGGGCGCAGCATGCTGCGCCCCCTACCGACGCCCCCGCCAGCGGCGGGGGTCGTTTGCGAACCGGACGTTGTCGGTTTGGTGTCCTACAGCCTCGAGGGAGGTTGTCGTCTTACGCTTTTTTCTTCTTGGGCTTTCTCTTCGCCTGCTCCTGGGCGTAGTCGGTAGGGTGAATCTGGGCGTGATAGGAGAGGGGGCGGAGCAGTTTCTCCTGGTTCCACAGCAGGGTCCCATCCCTCTCGAAGGTCGCTATCTCGATCTCCTGGCCCATTTTGATGGCGTCGAAGGGGCAGAACTCGGCGCAGAAGCCGCAGTTCATACAGATGCTGATGTCGATGTGGAATTCCGCCGGTTCCCGGAGCGGCTTTCCCGTCTCCGGGTGGGAGGCCCGGACGATCCAGATGCACTGGGGCGGGCAGACTCGGGCGCAGGTGCCGCAGGCGGTGCAGAGGGGCTTTCCGGTCTCATCGTCGTAGACCAGGAAGGGGAAGCCGCGGAACCGCTCGGGGAGGGGCAGCCGTTCTGCCGGGTATTGGACGGTGAAGATGCCCCGTCCTTTGGGGCTCTGACGCACAGCGAGTGCGTCGGGTGTGTATCGCTTGCCGAAGCCGCCCTTGAGGAACCATTTCAGGTCGTCTACGTAGGACTCGACGAAGCGACGGAGGGTGACGCCGAAGGCTTTGAGGACATAGAGGCTTGCGTACATTAGCGATCTACCTCCCCCAGGGTAATGTCGATACTGGCCAGGATGATCACCACGTCGGCGATCAGGTGCCCACGGCAAAGCTCCCCCATCACGCCGAGGTTGATGAAGGAGGGGGCGCGGATGTGGTAGCGGTAGGGATTGGGGCCGCCATCGGAGATGATGTAGAAGCCCATCTCCCCTTTGGGCGCTTCGATACGACCGTAGGCCTCGCCAGCCGGGACCTTGAGGGTGGCTTTCTTCTTGCCCGCCATCACCGGCCCGCCGGGAAGCCGGTTGAGGGCCTGTTGGAGGATGCGCAGGCTCTGGCGCATCTCCCCGACGCGGACCAGGTACCGGTCGTAGGCGTCGCCGTTGGTACCGACAACTACGTCGAAGTCGAACTGGTCGTAGATGGAGTAGGGCTCCGCCCGGCGGACGTCGTAGGGGACGCCGGAGGCGCGCAGCAGGGGGCCGGTGCAGCCGTAGGCGATGGCCTGTTCCGGCGGCAGCACCCCCACGTCAACGGTCCGGGCGCGGAAGAGTTCGTTGTCGGTGAGGAAGGCCTCCAGCTTGTCCACGAAGCGGGGCAGCCGCTCAAAGGCCAGCTCTCGGGCCAGTTCGACGGCCTCATCCGTCATATCGTGGGCCACGCCTCCGAAGCGCATATAGTTGCACATCATTCGGGAGCCTGCCGTCATCTCGAAGAGATCGAGGATGAACTCCCGCTCCTCCAGGGCGTAGAGCATCGCCGTGAAGTAGATGCCCAAGTCGTTGCCGGTGAAGCCGATGGAGACGGCGTGGTTGAGGAAGCGGGTGAACTCGGCCATGATCACCCGGATGTACTCCGCCCGTTCCGGTACTTCGACATCCAGCAGTTTCTCCACCGCGATGGCGTAGCCCAGGTTGTTGGACATCGAGCAGACGTAGTCCAGTCGGTCGGTGTAGGGCATGTTGGCCAGCCAGGTGTTGCGCTCGCCGATCTTCTCGTGGCAGCGGTGGAGGAAGCCGAACATCGGCTCCAACTTCTGGATCGTCTCTCCCTCTAGGGTGACTAGGAGTCGCAGGACCCCGTGGGTGCTGGGATGGTGGGGGCCCATATTGAGCACTACCCGGTCGGCGGGGTGGGTTGGGTTCTTCTGGTGGGCCACCTCGTCGTGGGGGGTATATCCCCACGTGTCGGCCATAGGCCGCCAGTCTCTCGGGGACCAGCCGGGCGGATAACGGAGGTTCCGCCTCAGCAGGGTCCGCTCCTCCGCCGGCATCGGTCGTCCCTCCGGGAAGCGGCTGCTGAAGGGCTTGTGGTCCTCCTCGTAGTATGGCTCGTGCCAGTCCTTGCGGAGGGGGTGGCCGTCGAATCCCTCCCAGAGGAGGATGCGTCGCAGGTCGGGGTGGCCCTCGAAGCGGATACCCATCAGGTCCCAGGCTTCCCGCTCTTGGAAGTTGGCGGAGGGGAAGAGGGGAGCCAGCGAGGGGACTGCCGGGTCCTCTCGGTCGGCGTGGACGTGGAGGACCAGGGGGCCACCGGTGGGTTGGTAGAGGTGGTAGACCACCTCGAAGCGGGGTGGCAGGCCGTTGGTTCCCTCGGGGTAGTCCACGCTGGTGATGTTGGAGAGGTAGGCGTATCCCAGTTCGTCGCGCAGGTAGGTGGCGACCTCCACCAGACGGTCGCGGGCGATGGTCAGCCCCTCTTGGGGTTCGGGGGCGGGCTGCGCCGCGCCGGGGAAACGCTCCTGGAGCTCGGCCATCAGCCCGTTTGTGGGTTCGGGTGTCACTTCTGTCATCGGTGTCCCTCACTCAGCAGGTTGTTGGTGGAGAGTCTCGATCTGGTCGGTGAGCCGCCAGTCCACCAGGTCCGGTCCCAGGTCCGGCACCGGCACGCCCTCGTCCGGCTGCCCCTTGTGGTACCATTGGAGGTCGCGGAGGGACTCCCGCTCCATCCGGGCGTGGATGGTGAGGAAGCCGTGGATGAGGGCCTCGGGCCGGGGTGGGCAGCCGGGGACGTAGACGTCCACGGGGATGAACTTGTCGATGCCGGAGACGACGTTGTAGCCCTCTTTGAACGGCCCGCCGGAGATGGCGCAGGCGCCCATCACGAGGACGTACTTGGGCTCTGGCATCTGGTTGTAGAGGCGGATGATCTGAGGGACCATCTTCTTGGTCACCGTGCCGTTGATGATCATCAGGTCGGCCTGGCGGGGGCTGGCCCGCATGATCTCCATCCCGAAGCGGGAGGGATCGAAGCGGGAGGCCATTGCGCCGATCATCTCAAAGGCGCAGCAGGCCAGTCCGAAGAAGACGGGCCAGAGGGAGCGCTTGCGGGCCCAGTTGTAGATACGGTCGATGGGTGTGATGTGAACCGTGCCAACTAACTCGGGGGGGATCTCGGGCAATTGTCTTTTTCGAGGTGGCATAGCAATGCTTCCTCCGTGGTTGTGGTAGGATGCGGACGGATCAAACGGAGCA
>DQUX01000086.1 GCA_015662065.1 Anaerolineales bacterium
GAGGACCGCATCGCCTACTCCTACGACGGTACCTTTGCCCAGAGCCTACCGGATGTGGCAGTGTTGCCGGAATCGACCGAGGAGGTGGCAGCGGTGGTACGGCTGGCTGCTGAGCACCGGGCGCCGGTGATCCCCCGAGGGATGGCCTCCGGTCTGGCGGCGGCCTCCGTCCCCGCAAGCGGCGGCATCGCCCTCTCCCTCACCCGGATGAACCGCTTCCTGGAGATCGACGAGGAGAACCAGACCGCGCTGGTCGAGGCTGGCGTGGTCACCGCCGACCTGCAGACGGAGGTGGAGAGACGGGGCCTCTTCTACCCGCCCGACCCCTCCAGCAACAAGCAATCTACCATCGGGGGCAACATCGCCTGCAACGCTGGCGGCCCCCGCTGCCTCAAGTACGGGGTCACCGGCGACTACGTCCTGGGCCTCACCGTCGTCCTGCCCGATGGACGGGTGCTGAAGACCGGCGGCAAGGCCATCAAGAACGTCGTCGGCTATGACCTGACCTCCCTCTTCGTCGGCTCGGAAGGCACCCTGGGGGTGATCACCGAGGCGCTCTTGAAACTGGTCGCCAAGCCCCAGTTTGTACGCACCGCCCGAGCCGAGTTTCCCTCTCTGGACGATGCCTCTCGCACGGTCAACGCCATCCTCTCCGTGGGAATCGTCCCTGCTACGTTGGAGTTGATGGACGAGACGGCCATCGGTTGCATCGAGGAGGCGATGGGTCTGGGGCTGCCGCTGGATGTGGAGGCGATGCTCATCATCGAGACCGACGGCTCGGACGAGGAGGCGGTGGTGCGGGAGATCGAGGCGGTGGCCCGCATCTGCCGGGAAAACGGCGCCCGCGCGGTGGAGGTGGCCCGGAGCGAGGAGGAGCGGGCCGAACTGTGGCGGGCCCGCCGCTCCGTCTCCCCCTCCCTGGCCCGCAAGGCCCCCAACAAACTGGGGGAGGATATTACCGTACCCCTGAGCGCCATCCCCGAGGCGATCCGCCGTATCAAAGAGATCAGCGCTCGTTATGAACTGCCCATCGTCGTCTTTGGGCACGCCGGCGACGGTAACATCCACCCCAACATCCTCTTCGACAAACGGGACCCCGAGCAGTGGGCCAAGATCGAGCCGATGGTGGGGGAGATCTTCGGCGTGGCGCTGGAGCTGGAGGGTACTCTCTCCGGCGAGCACGGCGTCGGCACCCTCAAGCGGCCGTATATGGAACAGGCGCTGGGGCCGGTCTCGCTGGAGGTGCAACGGCGGATCAAGCAGGCGCTGGACCCGCTGAACATTATGAATCCAGGGAAGGTGTTGCCATAAGTAATGCGTATTTCGTATCCCGTAAACGAACTACGGAATACGAACTACGGAGTACGGACTACGCTCTACGACATCCCTGAAAGCCGCAGGAGGATACCCGTGACAGAATTCGACCACAAGCAGAACCTCGCCCAGGTCCTGCAACGACATCCCAACGTGCTCTACAACCCCTCCCGCCAGCAGATGATCCAGGCGGCAGTGGACCATCGGGAGGCTCTGGTGGCCGCCAACGGCGCGCTGGCGACGTGGACCCCTCCCGAATCCACCGGCCGCAGCCCCAAAGATACCTACATCGTCCGCCACCCGACGAGCGAGGAAAACATCGACTGGGACTCCCCCAACAACATCCCGATGGAGCCCGAGACCTTCGATATGCTGTGGGAGGATGCCCTGGCCACGCTGTCCGGGAAGCCAAGACTGTATATCACAGACCGGGTGGTGGGCGCGGATGTCTCCTATGCCCTCCCCGTGCGGGTGGTCTCCTACTGGGCGCTGACAGCCCTGTTCACCGACAACATGTTCCGCCCCGTGCCGGAGGACATCGAGCGCAGCATCTTCGCCCGGCGGGGCTTCACCCTCCTGGTCTGCCCCTACGACAAGCTGAACCGGACCCGCTACGAGGGCCGGCTCCGCAAACTGCCCGACGGCCAGACCTCGGATATGGCCGTGGCGATGGACTTCGACCGTATGCTGGGCGTAGTCTATGGCTCGGCCTACGGCGGCAGTGTCAAGAAACTGATCTTCACCGTGATGAACTACGTCCTCCCCGGCGAGGGGATCCTCCCCCTCCACTGCTCGGCCAACGAGGGGCCGGAGGGGGCCTGCGCGCTCCTCCTGGGGCTCTCCGGCACCGGCAAGACCACCCTCTCCGCCGATCCGCGCCGGGCCCTCCTAGGAGACGACGAGCACGGCTGGTCCGACAACGGTATCGCCAACTTCGAAAACGGCTGCTACGCCAAGCTGATCAACCTGCGTCAGGAGAAGGAGCCGGAAATCTGGCACGCCGTCTTTCACGAGGCCCCCTATCTGGAGCACGGCGCTATCGTCGAGAACTGTATGATGTATCCCTGGGGGGTCTTCGACGTGGACGACGAGCGGTTCACACCCAATTCCCGGGCCTCCTACCCGCTCCGCTTCCTGACCAACGTCAAGCCGGATTCCAGGAGCGGCCATCCCAGGACCATTCTCTTCCTGGCCGCCGACGCCAACGGGGTGCTGCCGCCCGTCGCCAAACTGACCCCCGAGCAGGCGATGCTCTGGTTCCTGATGGGGTACACCAGCAAGCTGGCCGGGACGGAGACGGGCATCGTCGACCCGGTCTCCACCTTCTCCCGCTTCTTCGGCGAGCCCTTTATGCCCCGCAACCCCGATGTCTACGCCCGCATGCTGGGAGAGCGAATGCGCAAGCACGGCTCCCAGGTCTACCTGGTCAACACCGGATGGTCCGGCGGCCCCTTCGGCGTGGGGGCACGGATGGACATCCACCTGACGCGGGAGATCGTCAACGCCGCCCTCTCCGGGCAATTGGAGGATGTGGAGTACGTGGAGGATATGACCTTCCACATCCTGATCCCCAAGCGATGCCCCGGCGTCCCCTCCGAGGTGCTGTTTCCCCGCAACACGTGGGCGGACAAAGAGGCTTACGACGCCCGGGCACGGAAACTGGCCCGAGATTTCAGCGATCACTTCGACCGGGCCTACGGCGACAAGAACATCGCCCCTGCCGTCGTCACCCAGTGCCCGGGGAAATAGGGCTCTAGACGTCTCCGCCGCGCCCGCCCAACCGATACCGCCGACCGGTGAGACGCCCCAGTCGGTGGTGCAACGCGGCCAGCATCCGGTCCCGGCGAGGGCCGGCAGGCCATCGCCCGGCCCGGGCCAGCGCCAGCCGGGTCCATCCGACGGCCAGGGGCAGGCAGCGCAGGTGCCACTCGAAGGTCTTGGCTAACTCCACCGGGGCGAGGACCCCCGCCGGGTCCTCTAGGGCCAACTGCTGCCACCACTGGACCGCCTCGGCCCGGCGGCCCTCCCGCCTGAGCCACAGCCCCAGATCGCGCAGCGCCCGAAGCCGGAGAGGGGCCGGCAGGCCCGCCGCTAACGCCGCCCGGAGGGTTCCCTCCACATCCCCGCCGACCTCCCGGTACCAGCGGGCCAGGCTGTAGAGCTCCGCTCCCCCCAGCCCCGGGTCCCTCTGGGGATCGGCGAAGGCCCGCCCCAGCCGCGTCGCCAGCGTGACCATACTCAACACATCCACCTGGTTGTGGTAGAGGACGCCGGTCATCTCCCGTGCGTCGCCGGTGCGCAGGTAGTCCCGGTAGACGTAGGGGATCAGCCCGCCGGGGACGTCCGCCTGATCCCGCCGGACCCTCAACACCTCCCGCTCCAGTGCCCCCAGGGCGCAGGAGGGGAGCCGCCCCCGCCAGAGCCGCCGGGCCGGCCCCAGGAGGTCCAGGTGGGGGATCGTCGCCAGGGGGAAGGGCCGGCGGGCCAGGATGAAGCGGGTCTCCAGGATCGGCAGGTCGAACCCCCGGCCGTTGAAGGTGACCAACGCCTGGAAGCGAGGGAGCCGTTCCTCCAGGAAGTGAACCAGCGCCGGCTCGTCGCCGGGGTCACGGAGGAAGACCTGGAGGATACGGAAGTGATCTCCCTCGAAGAAACCCAGGCCGACCAGAAAGGCCATCGTCCCGGTGCCGCCGGAAAGGCCGGTCGTCTCCGTATCCAGAAAGAGCGTCTGGGCGAGGTCCACCCCGGCCAGGGATGGCTCGCCGCCGACGGCGGCCAGCACCTGAGAGGAGAGATCGAGAAAAGCGCCGAGGGGCAGCCCCCCGTGACGGTGGTCGGCCGGGAACGCGGCCTCGACCACGAAGCAGCGGCCGTGGGGGGTGTCGTGGAAGGTCCCCTCCACCAGGCGCTCGATGGCGATGCGGCGGCGGGAGGAGGGGAGCAGGTCCCCCACCCCACGCACCAGCCCCAGGCGGCGCAGCCGCCGGCGCAGGTCGTCCCGCTGATCCAGGCCGCGGTTGGGCATCGCACGGGGATTATAGCGCGGGGAGAGGGAAGGTCAAGGTGGCCTTGACACCCCCCACCTGGCTGTTATAATCCCCCCTGAGAAAATGAAGACGAGAAACATACACCCGACCTGGCCTAACCCGACCCTGGACGACACCCAGCCGACGCCAACCCCCGATGACGTGGAGACAG
The DNA here is from genome assembly GCA_015662065.1 of Anaerolineales bacterium. GTDB lineage: Bacteria > Chloroflexota > Anaerolineae > B4-G1 > DUEL01 > SZUA-1492. The sequence goes on from DQUX01000086.1 coordinate 4,513, forward strand.
GACCGCTGCCGGGGGAGACGGGGGATCCCACCAACCCGGCCCCCGTACCCCCACCGGGATGACCCCCACCGCAGGGCTCCCCCGCCCGATCCCGCCGCCGGAGCGGACCGGGTACGTCCCCCCAGTCCGGCCGTCTTCCGGGCCACCCCCTCGCCGCCGCCGCTCAATAGGCGACTGGCTCCTGCGGGGCTTCTTCCTCGCCTCCCTCGCCGCCGTCGTCCTCTTCTTCATCCTCTTCGCCGCCGTCGTCACCGGATACGCCCTCATCGCCGCCCAGCTACCGCCCCCCGAAGAACTGATCGCCCGCCAGTCCGTCTTCGTCAGCTCCAAGATCTACGACCGCAACGGCGATCTGCTGTACGAGGTGGTGGACCCCCAGGGGGGGCGGCGGACCTATGTGCCGTTGGAGCACATCTCCCCCTACCTGATCCAGGCCACCATCGCCACCGAGGACGCCGACTTCTACCGCCACCCCGGCTTTGATCCCATCGCCCTCCTGAAGATGGTCCGCCGCAACATCCTGGCGGGGGAGGTGGTCTCCGGCGCCTCCACCATCACCCAGCAGGTGGCCCGCAACCTCCTCCTCTCCCCCGAAGAGCGGTTCCAGCGGACCGTCTGGCGTAAGATAAAGGAGATCGTCCTGGCCTTCGAGATCACCCGTCGCTATCCCCGGGACCAAATCCTGGAGATCTATCTGAACGAGAACAACTACGGGAACCTGGCCTACGGCGTGCAGGCGGCGGCGGAGACCTATTTCGGGGTGAACGCGGCGGACCTGACCCTGGCGCAGGCCTCCTTTCTGGCCGGCCTGCCCCAGTCTCCCGCCACCTACGACGTCTTCGGGGGAGGGCGGGACCGGGCGTTGGCCCGCCAGCGGGATGTGCTCCGGCTGATGGTCCAGCAGGGGTACATCAGCCAGGCCGAGGCGGCCGCCGCCGCCGAGGAGATCGCCAACTACGAGTTCCATCCCCCCGTCGCCACCGACGTCATCCCGGCCCCCCACTTCGTCACCTACGTGCGGCAGGTGGTAGAGGCGGAGTACGGGCCGGAAGCCCTTTACCGGGGGAGCGGCCTGCGCATCTACACCACCCTCGATCCAGACCTGCAGGCCAAGGCAGAGCAGGTCGTGGCCGAGCGCGTGGCAGATCTGGCCGTCCACGACGGGACCAACGGCGCGCTGGTCGCCATCGAGCCCTCCACCGGCTACATCCTGGCGATGGTCGGCAGTGCCGACTTCTACAACGAGGAGATCGACGGGCAGGTGAACGTAGCCCTGCGGGAGCGGCAGCCCGGCTCCTCCATCAAGCCCCTCACCTACGCCGCCGCCTTCGAGCAGGGCTGGACCCCCGCCACCCTGATCTGGGACCTGCCGACGGAGTTCCCCGACGGAGCCAACCCGCCCTATGTCCCCCGCAACTACGACGAGCGGTTCCACGGCCCGGTGCTGGTGCGGGACGCCCTCGCCAATTCCTACAACATCCCCGCCGTCAAGGCCCTCCAGTTCATCGGCGTCCCGGCCCTCAAGGAGATGGCCGCCCGACTGGGGGTCACCACGCTGACCCGGGAGGACTACGGCCTCAGCCTGACCCTGGGTGGAGGGGAGGTGCGGCTGCTGGAGCTGACCGGCGCCTACGCGGTCTTTGCCAACAACGGCGTGCGGATGCCGCCCACCCCCATCCTCCGCATCGAGGATAGCCAGGGCAATGTGCTGGTAGACCACAGTCAGCCGGTGGGCGAGCAGGTTCTCCGGCCCGAGCACGCCTACCTCATTACATCCATTCTCTCCGACCGGCAGGCCCGCTGCCCCGCCTTCGGCTGCCCCAACAACCTGGAACTCTCCCGCCCGGCGGCGGCCAAGACCGGCACCACC
>DQUX01000066.1 GCA_015662065.1 Anaerolineales bacterium
ATGATCTTGTAAAAAGGGCGAGGATATGGCTATCGGAGGTTGGATGTGAACTCACGTTTTCGGGGGAGCACGTTTATCACTCTGCTGCTGCTGGCAGCAGTGGTCTTTCTGGTCTACAGCATGGTCAATCAGTCGCAGGGGCCGGAGAAGGTGCCGATCACCACGGTGGCGGCCGAGATACAGGCCGGCCATGTGGAAGAGATCACCGTCACGGGGAGCCGCCTACTGGTCACGTTGGAGGATGGTCGGCAGCTCCGGTCGGATAAAGAGGAAAATGCGACGGCAGCCGAACAACTGCAGGCCCTGGGCGTCACCCCCGAGCAGCTCGCCCGGGTGCGGATCGAGGTGGTGGAAGCGCTGGACTGGTCCGCTCTTTTCAGCACCGGGGGGATGCTCCTGGCAGTGCTGGCCCTCTTTATCGGCGGGTACTTCTTCCTGCGGCAGTTCCAGGGGGCCAACAATCAGGCCCTCTCCTTCGGCAAGAGCCGCGCCCGGCTCTACACCGGCGATCAGCCGGCGGTCACTTTCGACGACGTGGCCGGGGTGGAGGAGGCGAAGGAGGAACTGTGGGAGGTAGTGGAGTTCCTCAAGGAGCCCCAGAAGTTCATCCAGTTGGGCGCGCGCATCCCCAAGGGGGTACTTCTGATGGGCGCGCCGGGCACCGGAAAGACCCTGCTGGCCAAGGCGGTGGCCGGTGAGGCGGGGGTGCCTTTCTTCAGTATCTCCGGCTCCGAGTTTGTGGAGATGTTCGTGGGCGTGGGCGCCTCCCGGGTGCGGGACCTCTTCGACCAGGCGAAGCGGCACAGCCCCTGCATCATCTTCCTGGACGAGATCGACGCGGTGGGCCGACACCGGGGGGCGGGGCTGGGCGGCTCCCACGACGAGCGGGAGCAGACCCTCAACCAGATCCTGGTGGAGATGGACGGCTTCGACACCGATACTAACGTGATCGTCGTCGCGGCCACCAACCGCCCCGACATCCTGGACCCGGCCCTCCTGCGGCCCGGCCGCTTCGACCGGCGGGTGGTCCTGGATCGGCCCGACATTCGGGGCCGTGAGGCCATCCTGCGGGTGCATGTGCGGGGTAAGCCGTTGGGGGAGGATGTGGACCTGAAGACCCTGGCCAGGGCGACTCCCGGCTTCGTCGGCGCCGACATCGCCAACCTGGTCAACGAGGCAGCCATCCTGGCGGCCCGTCGAGGCAAGAAATTTATTGGTATGGCCGAGTTTCAGGAGGCCATCGAACGGGTCATCGCCGGGCCGGAGCGGAAGAGCCGTCTCCTCTCCGAGGAGGAAAAGCGGATCACAGCCTACCACGAGGCGGGGCACGCCCTGGTAGCCCATTACCTGCCCGGCTGCGACCCGGTCCACAAGGTCTCTATCGTCGCTCGGGGGATGTCCGCCGGCTACACGATCTCGCTGCCGGAGGAGGATCACACCTTCGTCACCCGCTCCAAGTTCGAGTGCCAACTGGCCTTCGCGCTGGGGGGGCGGGCGGCGGAGGAGTTGGTCTTCGACGAGGTGACCACCGGCGCGGCCAACGACCTGGAGCAGGTGACGGAGGTGGCCCGAGCGATGGTGACCCGATACGGGATGAGCGAGAAGCTGGGACCGATGACCTTCGGGCAGAAAGAGGAGCTGGTCTTCCTGGGCAGGGAGATCGGCGAGCAGCGGGATTACAGCGAGGCGGTCGCTCAGCAGATCGACGAGGAGGTGCGACGGATCGTCCACACCGCCCACCAACGGGCCCGGCAACTCCTGGAGGCTCACCGAGAGCAGTTGAACGCCGTGGCTGAGCGGTTGATCGAGGTGGAGACGCTGGAGGCGGAGGAGTTCGTCGCGGTGGTGGAGGGACGGGCGGCGCCGGAGGAACCCACATCCGGCGGGATGCCGACCCCTCCCCGGTCTACAGGCAAGGAAGCGCTGGCGCCCACCAAGCCGGGGCCCAAACTGGATATGCCCCCACAACCGGCGCCGGCCTAAGGTAGGGGCGCAACAGTAGGGGCGCAGTCAACTGCGCCCCTACCGTCGTTCACCAATCGCTACGCCCCGCCTTCCCCCGACGCTGCCTGCTGGGCGGCCTTTGCCCGCTCCTCCGCTACCAGCATCCGCCGGAGGGTCTTGCCCACAAAGGTCTTGGGCAGTTCATCCCGGAACTCGACGTAGCGCGGATACTTGTACTTGGCCAACCGCTCCTTCGACCACTCGATGATCTCCTCCTCGGTGGCCGTCTCGCCCGGCTTGAGAACGATCCAGGCCTTCACCGTCTCCCCCCGGTATGGATCGGGGATGCCGGCGACGGCGACCTCCAGCACCTTCGGGTGCTGCTTCAGCACCTCCTCCACCTCGCGGGGGTAGACGTTGTAACCGCCGCAGATGATCATATCCTTCTTGCGGTCGACGATGTAGAAGTAGCCGTCCTCGTCCATCTTGGCGATGTCGCCGGTGAAGAGCCAGACCTTGCCGTCGGGCAGCTTGCGCAGGGCGTTGGCCGTCTCCGTCGGCATCTGCCAGTATCCCTTGAACACCTGGGGGCCGCGGATGATCAGTTCCCCCTCCTCGCCGATGTCCAGGAACTTCGTGCCTGTCTCCAGGTCTACGACGGCGGCATCCACGTCCGGCAGGGGCAGGCCGATGCTCCCCTCCCGGTTCTCGCCCAACATCGGGTTGCAGTGGGTGGCGGTGGGGGCCTCGCTCAGGCCGAACCCCTCTCGCAGGTTGCCGCCGGTCAGTTGCTCGAAGCGGGTCTGGGTCTCCCGCAACAGCGGCGCCGATCCGCTGATGCAGGCCCGGATGGACTTGATGTCTACCTTGCCCTCGAGGACCTTGGGGTGATAGTTGATGGCGTTGTACATCGTGGGCACGCCGGGGAAGATGCTGGGACGGTATTTGTTGATGGTGTCCAAGACATCGTCCAGGTCACGGGGGTTGGGAATGAGGATCAGCGTGGCGGCCGCCGCCAGACCGTAGCACATCGCCGCCACCATCCCGTAGACGTGAAATAGGGGCAGGGCCACCAACACGGTCTCCATCGCCTCGCGGGTACCCGGGAGCCAGTGCTTGATCTGCAGCGAGTTGGCGACCAGGTTCCTGTGGGTCGCCATCGCCCCTTTGGGAATGCCGGTGGTGCCACCGGTGTACTGGAAGATCGCCACGTCCTCCCTCGGGTTGATCTCCACCCGAGGTCGGTCGGCAGGCGAGTGTCCAGATAGCACATCCTGGAACCATAGGTCGTCGGGAGCGATCTCCACCCGGTCCCCCGTCTTCTTCTCCATCAGGAGCGTGAAGAGCAACCTCAGGAACGGCGGGAAGTACTCCTTGATGTTGGTGACGATGACCTTCTTCACCGAAGTGTTGGATTGAATCTGCTTGATCACCGGGTAGAAACGGCTCATCGCCAGTATGAACTCCGCCCCGCAATCGTTGAGCTGATGCTCCAGCTCCGGCGGCGCGTAGAGGGGATTGCAAGCCACGACGATGCCGCCAGCCTTGAGGATGCCGAAGTAGGAGATGATGAACTGAGGGCAGTTGGCCATCAGGATAGCCACGCGGTCGCCCTTCTTCACCCCCATCTTGGCCAGGGCGGCCGCCATCCGGTCGCTCTGCTCTTCCAACTCTCGATAGGTGACCTTACCTCCCTTGAAGATCAATGCCACATGATCTGGATGCTTGCGGGCTGCCTCCTCGACAAAAGAATAGAGCGGCACGTCAGGATAGTCCAAATGGTGAGAAACACCCTC
>DQUX01000125.1 GCA_015662065.1 Anaerolineales bacterium
GGGCGCGGCGGGACGGTCGGCTCCATCGGCGGCTCCACCTGCTCCGGCATCGGCGCGACGGGCAGCCCGGCCTTCAGCGCCGCCTCCCGTACCCTTGCCAGGGTGAACTCGCCGCAGAGGGGGAAGACATCCTTGCCCACGGCCACCTCGATCCCCCACGCCCGCACCTGCCCCTCGATGAAGGGGTCCAGTTCCTCCACGATGACCAACCTCTCCACTTGCTCGGCAAACTCTTGGATCATCCGCCGGGGGAGGGGATAGGTCATCCCCAATTTGAGGATGGAGTACCCCGCGAAGACCTCACGGACGTACTGGTAGGCCATCCCGCAGGTGATGACCCCCACCGACCGATCCCCCCCCTCCACGCGGTTGACGGGGGAGGTCTCCCCCCACTCGGCGATCGCCAGCAGCCGCTCTTCGATCTCCGGGTGGCGGCGGCGGGCGATGGCAGGGATGATGACGTAGCGATCGAGGTGACGCTCGAAGGGGGGGAGGGGCTCCATCTCCCGCGGCCCCTCCGGCATCTCCACCTCGACGGGCGACTTGGAGTGGGAGAGACGGGTGGTGGAGCGGATCATCACCGGGCATTGGAACCGCTCGCTCAGGTCGAAAGCCAGGCGGGTGAATTGGCGGGCCTCCTCGCTATCCGCCGGTTCCAGGCAGGGGAACTTGCCGAAGCGGGCGTACTGGCGGTTGTCCTGCTCGTTCTGCGAGGAGAACGCGCCGGGGTCGTCGGCGCTCACCACCACCAGCCCTCCCTTGACGCCGGTGTAGGAGAGGGACATCAGGCTGTCGGCGGCGACGTTGACCCCCACGTGCTTCATCGCCGCCAGCGCCCGCGCTCCACCGAAGGCGGCCCCGGCGGCGCCGTCCAGGGCCACCTTCTCGTTGGCGGCCCACTCCGCTCGAACGCCGGCATACTGAGAGAGAGCCTCCAGGATCTCAGTGGAAGGGGTGCCGGGATAGGCCGAGGCGTACTGCACCCCCGCCTCCCACGCGCCCAGGGCGATGGCTTCGTTGCCGGAAAGGAGTCGTCTCATCGTTTCCTCCTCGTTCAAAGGCGGGTGGTCTCCCTCTTAAGTGTTGGTACGGGTTGCCCATCCCGCCGGGCGCCGAACCGCCCGGCTCGCTCGGCAAAGCCCCTTTCGGGGGCCGGCTTTCAGCCCGCAGGGCTTGGTTTGTGAGCCCGGACGTGAACGTCCGGGCGGGATTCACCGGGAGACTACCCAAAGGCATTTCCTCCGGCTGTTATAGCACAATTCGGGCCCCTGGGGTAGTGACATTCGTCGCTTGTTGGGCCCCGACCTGTCTGCCTTGCGCTCCCCTCCGCCGGGGGTATAATCGAGGCCGGAGGCCCACGATGTTGGTACGGGACCGGATGACGCCCAATCCGATCGTCCTGCGCCCGGGCAGCGATCCGCTGGCGGGGATGGCTCTCTGCAAGAGCGGCGGTTTCCGCCGGCTGCCGGTGGTAGATGAGGAGGGGCGGCTGGTGGGGATCGTCACCGAGAATGACCTCCGGCTCTTTCTCTCCACCGCCCCCTCCCCCGGCGTGATGCAGCGCCAGCACCGGGTAGAGCAGGTGATGCGCTCCCCGGTCATCACCGTGGCCCCCGACTATCCCCTGGAGGAGGCCGCCCGCCTGATGATCCAGCACGATATCGGAGGGCTGCCGGTGGTGCAGGAGGACGGGCGGTTGGTGGGCATCATCACCCGCTCAGACATCTTCGCCCAGTTCGCCGAGGCGCTGGGGGCCGACACCCCCTCGCTGCGGATGACCGTGCGGGTGCCGGACCGGCCGGGAGAACTGGCGAAGCTATCCGGTCGGATCGCCGGGATAGGCGGGAACATCTGCTCCGTGGTCTCCCACCGGCCGGGCCGGGGCGAGTGGATGGACCTGACGCTGCGGGTGGAGGGGGCGGAGCGGGAGCAGCTCCTGGAGGCTCTTCGCGCCGACCCGGCGGTAGAGGTGCTCCACGTGTGGCAGCGGAAACCGTCTGTTGCCAGGGGAGGCGACCAACGATGAGCGACAGGCGAGGGGCGATCATCGTGCTGGCGCTGATGGGTGTGCTCCTTGTCGCCTGCATCTCCCCAGGGGCCGGCGACGGCCGCCCGCCCGGCGACGGGATCCCTCCCCCCCAGACCACACCGCCCCCCCAGGCGCTGTTGACGCCAGGGGAGTTGGTGGAGGGGGACCTGGGGGAAGGGGAGATAGACCGTTGGATCTTCGCCACGGTGGAGGGGAGGCTGTCTACTGTGGAGATCTGGTTCCGCCCCGCCACCGCCTCGGGGCCGGAGGCGGAGGTGGAGGCAACCCTGATCGGCCCTGATGGCGAGGTGTTGGTCCGGGAGATCGGCACCGTCACCCTTCCCCCCTACATCGTGGAGCGAGAACTCCCGCAGACCGGCTCCTATCTCCTTCGGCTGACGGCCCGCTCCGGCGCGCCGGGCCGGTACACCCTCTTGGTCACCCTCTCCGACGAGCGGTTGCTGACCCGGCCCGAGGTCTACACCGGCACCCTCTCCCTGGACGGGCTACCGGCGGGAGGGGAGGGGGGCTCCCCCGGCGGCTGGGGCTTCATCTGGCCCAGCCCCCGCCGGGGGATCTCCGGTTGGTACTTTCACGATCCGGAAAACCCCTCCCATAACGGGCTGGACATCGCCGCTGCCCTGCACGACCCCATCGTCGCGGCCGCCGCAGGCACCGTCTCCTTTGCCGGCCCCTCCGGGGGGTACGGGAACCTGGTGCTCGTCGACCACGCTGACGGCTGGCAGACCTGGTACGCCCATCTCTCCTACATCTCGGTGACGGCGGGACAGGAGGTGGCGCAGGGCGAGGTGATCGGCGCGGCGGGGAGCACCGGCTACTCCACCGGCCCCCACCTCCACTTCGAGCTACGCCATCAGGGGAGGCCGGTGGATCCGCTGGTGTACCTGCGGTAAGGCGTGAAGCGTGACGGACGAAACGCGCCCTGAGCCAACCGTGGAGGAGATCGTGGCCGAGGTAGAGCGGCGGACGGTCCGGCCGGAGCCGGCGCGCGAGTTATCTCCGGCGGAGCGTCGCCTGGTCATCACGGCCAATCGCGCCATCTTCTGGCTCCTCCGTCACTGGCTGGCTTTCTTCAACCTGGGGGCGTTCCTCTACGTGGGGCTGCCCTTCCTGGCCCCGCTCCTGATGCGGGCGGGGATGGAGGGGATGGCACAGATCGTCTACGCGCTGTACCGGCCCCTCTGTCACCAGTTGCCCTACCGTTCCTGGTACCTCTTCGGTTCCCAGTTGACCTACACGGTAGAGGAGCTGGCGCGGCTGGTGGGGCCGGAGGCGCTCGTCCAACACGGCTACATCGGCGACGTGACCCTGGGGTTCAAGGTTGCCCTCTGCCAGCGAGATACCGCCATATACGGCAGTATCCTCCTGGCCGGTCTGGCCTATGGAGGGGTACGCCGCCGCGTGCGCCCCCTGCCTCTCTGGGTTTACCTCCTCTTCGGCGTCCTGCCCATTGGGCTGGACGGGGGGCTGCAGGTGCTATCCTACGCCCTTCCGCTCTTGATCCCCTCCCTCGCCATCTCGCCGCTGGAGAGCACCCCCCTGAGGCGGGTGGTCACCGGTGTCCTCTTCGGCCTGATGACGGTCTGGTTGGCCTATCCCAACTTCGAGGAGGCCGCTTCGGACGTCCTGGCGATGCTGGAGCGACGGTTTGGGTGGGAGCGGTGAGGGGAATGGACGTCATCACGGTTATTCTGGCGGAGGATCACGCGGTGGTGCGGGAGGGGTGGATCCGTCCGGAGGAGGAGGTGTAGGTCCCCCCAGCGGTAGCCGCACCACGAAGGTGGCCCCGCCGGAGGCGGGGCTTTCCACCCCGATCTCCAAGGCCAGCGCGATAGAGCACAGGCGGATGCATATTCTCTGGACCAGCCCCCACTGCCGCCCGGATTGGCTGGGCCGGTTGGGAGAGGAATCCCAGGGCGGGCAGACAGTCGTGATGAACAGGCTGCCCCACGCGCTGGCCCGCGCCGACCCACGCCTCCGCATTGACATCTTCACCCGGCTCCAGGCGGACGACCCCCGCGCCGACCAGCCGGTCAAGTTCCTGGATGGCGACCCACAGGTCCGGCTCATCCGGCTCCCCTGTGGGCCGACCGACCGGTATGTCCCCAAGGAGTTCCTCTATGGGGAGCCCATCGCCGAGTTCGTCGGCCACATCCTGGCCTTCGCCGCCCGGGAGGGGCTCCGCTACGAGCTCCTCCACGGTCATTACGCCGACGGCTGGGAGGCGGTGACCCGGCTCAAGGCCCTCTGGCCCCACCACCCACCGACCCTCCTCACCACCCACTCCCTGGGCCGGCGGAAGCGGGCCGACGGGCTGGAGCGGGGGGAGGGGACGGAGGAGAATCTGGACGAGCGGTACAACTTCCCCGTCCGCATCGATTCGGAGGAGCGGTCGCTAGCGGCGGCCGACCGTATCCTTCCCCTCTCCACCCCCGAGGCGGCGTTCCTGACGGCCCACTACCGGTCGGTCCGGTCGGGCGACCCCCGCGTGACGGTCATCCCCAACGGCATTGACCCCGACGACTTCCCCCCACCTCCTCCCGAGGCCCGCCCCCAACTGCGATGGGAGCTGGGGGTAGACGAGGGGACCTTCCTGCTGCTGATCCCCTCGCGGGTGGACCCTCGGAAGGGACAGGAGAGCCTGTTGCGGGCGCTGCGGAGGGTGCGGGAGCGTCTGGCAGAGGGGAACTTCCGGGCGCTCTTCCTGGCCTGGCCCGATCCGCCCACCCCCTACGCCGAGCGGCTGGGCCGGATGATCGTTGAGGCGGACCTGGGTCGATGGGTGATGACCCATCCGCCTGTCCCCCACGAGCGGATGGGCTCGTTCTTTGCCGCCGCCGACGGGGTGGCGCTTCCCTCCCAGGAATACTTCTCCATCGCCATGCTGGAGGCGATGCTCCTGGCCCGGCCCCTCATCGCCAGCCTCCACTCCAGCGGGGTGGATGTGATCACCGATGGGGTGGACGGGCTGCTGGTGGACCACAACGACCCGACGGCGTTGGCCGAGGCGGTGCTGCGCCTCCTGGAGATGGGACCGGACGCGCGACGGGAGATGGGACGTCGGGCACGAAAACGGGTGCTGGAGGGGTACACCTGGGACCAGGTGGCGAACTGTTTGCTGCGGATCTACCGGGAGATGCTGGCGCTCTGATTATGAAGAAGCTGTTTTCGCCTACGAACGTCGCCCTCACACTGAGCCTTCTGATCACCTGCCTTTGGGTGGTCTGGGGGGTCTCCGAGATGTTCCACGAGGGCTGGTACGTCCCCTTTGAATGGCTGTACTTCCTGTTGCCGGCCGGCGTCATGCTGGCCCTGACGCTCATCGGACTGCGCTGGCCCCGTGCTGGGGCGGTCCTGTTTGCGGCCATCGGCCTGGGGCTCGGCGGCCTGGTCCTGTGGCAGTTCCGCCCCGGAGGTGGCCGCAGCGGGGGCTGGACCCTGACCGGCCTGCTCAGTTGGGTGCCGGTGACCCTCTTCCCGGCAGGCGTCGGCCTGCTCTTCTACCGGGGGCGTGGACAGCCCCGACGGCGAGCCCACTACCTGGCCGCCGTCGGCCTGCCGCTGCTGCTGGGAACGGCCCTGGCTGTGGGGCCGGCCTACCGGGTCGCCCACCGGCTGGACGACGGCTACCGGGGCGAGCGCTTCATCCAAGGCAACTCCGTCGCTCTGTACTGGGCCCCCGCCGGTCCCGGCTGGGACCGGGATGGGAGCATCGCCTGGAACGAGGCGGCCCTGTACGGCAGGGGGAGGATCGGCTTTGAGGGGAAGCGGTTTGGCGCCGGCGGCCTGTGCGACTGGGCGGCCCACTGCGCCACCCAGGAGGATATGTGCGCCTACAACGTCTGCCTCTACCTCAACCGCGAGGGAACGCAACTGATGGACACCCGGCAGGACATCTGGCGGATGCCCACCACCGACGAGGTGGTGCGCTCCCTGGTGCGGCGCGGTGTCAACGCCGGCTGTGTGTGGGACGGCGATATGGGAAGGCCCTCCTGCGAGGTCAGGCCGGATAAAGAGATCCCGCTCTGGGACCCTCGGTCCCGCGTTATCTATTACTGGACCGCCGACGAGGCGGACGAGGGGAGGGCGTACTTCGTGGTCTATCACGGGGGCGTGGCAGCGATACCGAAGTTCACCGCGATGGGCAGCCGGGGGTATCGCTGCGTGCGGGACCGCTAGACCCCAGTTCACCGATTCTCCTTGCCAACGGTCGCCGGTTGCGGTATGATGGGGACCGTTCTATGGTCAAGAACCGTCGCCCGGCCCCGAAAGCGGACCCTCTGCGTTCCGAGGCGGCTGCCCGCGCGCGCTCTGTCACCACCTGGGCGCTCCTCCTGATCCTGCTGGTGGGGGCAGCCCTGCGCCTGGCCCACCTGACCGAGGCCCCGCCGGGGCTGACCCACGACGAAGCGGCCCACCTGCAGGACGCCCGCCGCATCTGGGAGGGCGCCCGTCCCATTTACCTGACCAGCGGCTACGGTCGAGAGCCCTTCTACGACTACGTTACCGCGCCGTTGGTGGGCCTGCTGGGAATGCGGGTCTACACCGGCCGGTTCTCCTCGGTGGTCTGGGGGCTCGGCCTGATCGCACTGACCTATCTGGCGTTGCGCGGCCCCCTGGGCAGATCAGGGGCACTGGGGGCGGCGCTTCTGATGGCAGTCTCCTTCTGGCCCCTCTCCACCAGCCGCCAGGCGCTCCGCTCCATAACGATGCCCGCCCTGTTCACGGCGGCGATGGCCCTGATCTGGCGGGGGATGTACACTGGAAGGGCGTCGCACCGTTCCACCCCCAGGACCAGGACGGCCCCATACATCGGTGCGGGGGTGCTGCTGGGGCTGGGGTTCTACACGTACATGCCGGCCCGGGCGGTGTGGGCCGTGCCGGTGCTTTTCTGGCTGACCCTGGCCTGGACGGACCGATCCCGCTTCCGCGCCCAATGGCGGGGGGTGGTGCTGATGTTGGTCGTGATGATCGCAGCCGCTGCACCGCTGCTGATCTATTTGGCCCGCAACCCCCAGTTGGAGATCCGCGTGTCTCAACTGGCCGGTCCGCTGCGGGCTGCGGTGGGGGGAGACCCCGGGCCGTTGCTGGACCGGATGGGGGAGGCGGCGCTGATGTTCAGCCACCGGGGGGATACCCACTGGATGTACAACCTCTCCGGCCGGCCGCTTCTGCCCCTGCCTTTGGCGGTTCTTTTCTACCTGGGCCTGGCCCTGGCGCTGGTACGTCTGCGAGAGTCGGGACCCCGCCTGCTGCTGCTCTGGCTGCTGGTGGGGATCGCCCCGGCCCTGGCGACCGGTCTGGAGAGCTCGTCGTTGCGGGCGATCGCCGCCCAACCGGCCGTCTTCGGCCTCTGCGCGCTTCCCTTCGGGGAGATAAGTCGGTGGGCTGGAAGCAGGCCGCGTCTCCTTGCCGTTGGTCGTTTGTCATCTGCTGTTCTCCTCCTCCTCTCCGTCTGGGTGGCGGCCGACACGGTGCGGACCTACTTCGTGACCTGGGCCGACCGGCGAGACGTGCGGGTGGCCTACTATGCCCACCTGGCGGCGGAGGCGGCCTACCTGGGGGAGGAAGCCCCGGCGGGGCTGGTGACCATCTCCACTTTCTACCCCAGCCGCCCCCACGACCCGGCAACGATGGAGGTGCTGCGGGGGCGGGTCGATCCCAACTTGCGCTGGTTCGACGGACGGGGTGCGCTGGTCTTCCCATCCTCCAAAGGGGTGCGGCTGCTGATCCCCTCGGCGGTCCCCCTCGACCCGGCGCTGGAGGGCCTGGTGGCCGCGCACGCCATCCCGCTGGGCCCCATCACGCTGCTTCCCACCGACCTGGTGACCCAGGTGACGGTGCTGGAATGGGATGCGGAGGCCGCCCTGACCGCCGTGCTGGCCCGGGCCCGGGGGCCGGTGGGCATCTGCCCAGGCGGAGGGCTGCCGCCCGACCCCTCCTGTAGGCCGTTGAGCCTGCCGGTCGAGCTGGGGGGGCGGCTTGCACTGGTCGGTTACCGGCTGCTGACCCCCACCGTCCGGCCGGGGGAGGAGGTGGCGCTGGTGACCTTCTGGCAGGTGCACGGGCCGGCGGAGGCGGACCTGGTGCTGTTTGCCCACCTGCTGGAAGACGAAAGCCACGTGCTGGGCCAGTCGGATCGGTTGGACGCGCCGGCCTGGAACTGGCACCCCGGCGATGTCTTCGCCCAAGTGCATCGCTTCCCTATTCCCGTCGACGCGCCGCCGGGCCGGTATCCCCTGCAGGTGGGGGCCTACCAGCGGGAAGACGGGGCGCGGCTGCCGGTGTTGGTGGTCGGGCGACCAGCCGATGACCGGGTCCTGCTTGAGCCGGTGGAGGTGAGGGCGCCATGAACCGTTCCCGCCTCCCGCTCTGGGAGTGGGCCCTGGTAGTCAGCCTGGTGCTGGCTGCCTGGGCGCTGCGGGTCTGGCAGCCAGCGCAGGTCCCCCCCGGCTGGCGGGATGACGAGCTGATCAACATCCACGCCCTCACCGGGGAGGTGCTCTCCGGTCATCCCACCCTCTATTTCACCGGAGCCTCCGGCCACGAGCCCCTCTACCACACCCTCCACGCCGGGGCGCTACCGCTGGTGGGGATGAACCCGTTGGGCGGGCATCTCCTCTCCATCGCCTGCGGCACGCTGACCATCCCGCTGACCTACGCGCTGGGTCGACGGTTGCTGAGCCGCAGCGCAGGTCTTCTGGCGGCGACCTTCCTGACGTCCAGTTTCTGGTCGCTGATGTACAGCCGCATCGCGCTGCGCCACGCGATGGTCCTTCCCTTTGCACTGGCAGCGCTCTATGGGATGTGGCGCTCGTCGTTTATCGGGAATCGCCTATCGCGGATCGCGAATCGCTTGTTGCCCGTGGGTTGCGGGCTTTCCCTCGCCGCTGCCCTCTACACCTACACCGTCGCCCGGCTCCTGCCCCTCATTCTGCTGACGTTCGGCCTCTACTTGGCGCTGGTCCACCGGGACCGGTTCCGCCGCTGGTGGCGGTTCCTGTTGGCGGTGTTGCTGGTGGCTGCCGCGCTGACGGCCCCCCTTTGGGTCGCCATCGCCCGGGGGCGGAGCGAGGCCGCCGCTCAGGGCATCGGTGCCGACGCCCGCATCGCCGAACTCTCCGGCCCGCTTCGAGAGCTGCAGGGCGGTGATCTCGGGCCGCTTATCGAGAACGCCCGAACCACTCTCGGGATGTTCCACGCCACTGGCGATCCCGAGTGGCTCTACAACCTGTCCGGCCGGCCGGTCTTCGGGCCGGTGGGAGCGGCGCTGTTCTTCGCCGGGTTGGCCTTCTGCTTCTGCCGTTTCCGCCGGCCTGAGTATGCCTTTCTCCTTATCTGGCTGGCCTTCGGCATCAGCCCCGCCCTGATCACTCTCCCGCCCTCCAGCCTAGGACATACGATCCTGGCTCAGCCGGCTGTCTACTTGCTTATGGCTCTCCCCCTCGCGGAACTTCGATCTCGGATCCGCGATCTGCGACCTCGAATTCGCAATCTCGAATCTGCACTCCCCTTGCTCGCCATCGTGATGGTCGCGTCCCTGGTCCCCGTCGCCGCCCGCGACCTCCACGACTATTTCATCGCCTGGCCTGCGCGGGGGATGGTCCGCTTTCTCTACCGGGAGGACTACCGGGAGGCGGCCCGGTATCTGGACGACCACCCGGAGGTGATAGACGTGGCCGTGGGGAGCACGCTGGTGGGGCCGTGGGATCGCCTGGCGCTGGAGAACGACCTGCGGCGAGAGGACCTGCGGGCGCGGCTGTTCAACCCGGAGCGGGCGCTGCTGCTCCCCGCCGGGCCCGCGCCGGCGGTGCTCTTCATCGGCTTCCCGGAGCCGGACCCGGCCCTGGCGGCACTTCTGGAGGTCTCGCCGGTCCAGACGAAGGGGAGGCTCAAGCTTTACCGCTTCCCCGTCGATCTCCCGCTGCCCGGCCCTGGGCCGACGGCGACCTTCGCCAACGGCCTGGAGCTGACGGGGCTGATTTGGCCCGACGGCGAGCCCGCGCCGGGCCGGGAGGCGACCGCCTGGCTGGTCTGGAGGCTCGCCCGGACGCTGGACCTGCCCCCCGTCCCGGTTGTCGCCAACCCGCCTCCGCCGGGGGTCTACGCCGGCCCCCGCCTGGCGGTCTTCACCCATCTCTTCGCCGCCGATGGGACCTTCCTGGTCGGGGACGACGGGCTGTGGGTCGATCCGACCACCCTGCGGCCCGGTGATCGCTTCATCCAGATCCACCGGTTCTCCGTGCTGGCCGACGCACCACCCGGCCCCTACCGGCTGGAGATTGGCCTGTACGACCCGATGACGGGGGAGCGGTGGCGAACGGCAGAGGGCGTAGATCGCGTGGGGTGGGGGGAGTAGGTGAGTGGGCAAGTGGGCAAGTGGGCAAGTGGGCAAGTGGGCAAGTGGGCAAGTATGCGAGTAGGTGAGTGGGTGAAGCGTGCGAACTTATCCTTTGCGGCAATCCTGCTCCTCGCCGGCGCGCTGCGCTTCTGGGGGTTGGGGGAGGTCCCGCCGGGCCTGGCCCACGACGAGGTGGCCAACTGGCTCATCGCCCGGCAGATTCTGAGCGGCCACCACGCCGTCTACTTCACCGCTGCCTACGGCCACGAACCCCTCTACCAGTACCTCCAGGCAGCGATGGTGGCCCTCTTCGGCGACCACTGGCTGGGGCTGCGGTACCCGTCGGTGGCTCTGGGGCTTCTGGGGATCGCCGTCACCGGTGTGCTGGCCCGCCGTCTCTTTGGCCGGACCGTTGCCCTGCTCGCCAGCCTCTATCTCGCCGTCGGCTTCTGGCCCCTCTTCTACGCCCGCGTCGCTCTGCGGGCCATCGCCCTGCCGCTCACCGCCGCCCTCGCCGCCTACGCCCTCTTCCGCCTGCTCGACCTCCTGCAGAAACAGCATCGGGATGGTCTCCGCCAGAGCGTTGGCCTGTGGGGATCGGCGTTTGGGCTTTTCCTGGGCCTTTCCCTTTACACCTATATGGCCGCTCGCGTCCTCCCTCTCATCTTCGCCGCCTACCTGGCTTACCTGGCCCTCTTCCATCGGGACCGGCTGCGCGGTCGGGGGCGGGGGCTTCTGTGGGGGTTGCTGGTTGCGGCCGCTATCGCTGCACCACTGGTTGTCTGGCTGGCGACCCACCCCGGGGCCGAAGCGCGGGTGGCGGAGGTCCGCGAGCCCCTCGACCGGCTCCTGGCGGGGGACCCCTCTCCGGTCTGGGAGAACCTGAAGGCCAACCTGGGGATGTTCACCTTCCAGGGCGATCCCTGGCCCCGCCAGAACCTGCCCGGCCGGCCGGTCTTCCCCGACTTGCTGAACGGTCTCCTCTTCTACGCCGGGGTGGGCATCGCCCTGTGGCGCTGGCGGGACCCCCGCCACGCTCTTCTACTCATCTGGCTGGCCGGCTCCCTGGTCCCCAGCATCCTCACTTCCGTCGCCCCCAGCTCCATTCGGGACATCCTGGCCATCGTCGTCCTCTTCATCTTCCCGTCGCTCCCCCTATCGCTCATCGCGGATCGCTTATCGCTCTTTTCGTCTCGCCCACGGGCCACTTGCCTACTTGTCATTGGCCTACTCGCCACTTGCCTACTCACCCATAGCCTATCCACCGCCCACGACTACTTCCTCCTCTGGCCCCGGCACGAAGTGGTCCGCTTTGACTATCAGACCGCGCTCACCGCCACCGCGCGCCGGGTGGACGAACTGGGAATAGATGTTCCGATCGTCGTGGCGGGGCTCTCGGTGCACTCGATGGACGGGCCGGGGATCGAGCTGGCCGCCCGGGGGAGGACTGCCCACGTCCGCCTATGCGACACCCGGGAGGCGCTGGTCGTGCCGGCGGGGATCGGTGGTCGCCTGCTGGTGCCGGAGGTCGTTCCCTTCGACCCCGACCTGCAAGGCCGACTCTTGGCCTGGGGTGGGCAGAAGGTCGGGGGGATGGACGCGCCCTTCGATGAGTACCTCCTGCCGGATGCGTCGGCGGTGCAGGGAGTGCTGACAGAGACGGCGGCGTTTCTCCCTGATGGAACCTCTGTCCCCCTTCCGGCCCTCTTCGGCGACGCGCTGGCGTTGGTGGGGATCGAGTGGCTGGAGGGGGACGCGGTCGCCGGGGGCAGTCTGAGCCTACTCACCATATGGCGGGTGGAATCCCCGCCGCCGGATCCACTCAAGGTCTTCGTCCATCTCCTGGACGCCGAAGGCCGCCGCCGCGCCCAACACGATGGGCTGGGCAGCCCCCCTCAGGGCTGGGCGTTGGGCGACCTGATCCTGCAGAAGCACACCCTCGACCTGCCGTCCGATCTGGAGGTGGGGACCTGTGTCGTGCAGGTAGGGCTCTACTGGGCGCCGGACGGCCCCCGCCTCCCCGTCGCCGGAGCCGATCGGCTGCTGCTGACGTCTATCGAGGTGGAGGTGCCGTGAACCGGGGAAAGTGGCTTGGCCCGGCCCGTTGGGTGGGGGTTTTTCTCCTCTTAGCGATTCTGCTGGCCCAGATGGCTGCCAGCAGCGTACGCAAGTCCGCCGCCTTCGACGAGACCTACCACCTGATCTCCGGCTACGCCTATCTCCGCACGGGCAGCCCTCGCCTGAGTTGGGAGCACCCACCCGTGGCCCAGATGCTGGCCGCCCTCCCCCTCCTGGCCCGCGATGATCTGGCTCCTTTCCCCCTCGACCACCCGGCCTGGAGGGCGGGCGATGCCGAGGCGCTCGTGGACGACTATCTCTGGGTGGACAACCGGTCGCGCGCCCCCGGCCTGATCTGGGCAGGCCGCCTGCCGCTGATGGGGCTCACGGTGCTCTTTGGCTTGGCCCTCTTCGCCGCGATCCGGGCCGCCGTCGGCGAGCCGGCCGCCTGGGTCGGCCTGACCCTTTTCGCCCTCGACCCCAACGTGATCGGCAATGGTCGCCTCATCACCAACGACCTGCCGATGGCGGGCCTGATGTTCATCTCCGTCTGGCGGCTGGGCGCGTACCTGCGCAAGCCTACGTCCCTGAACCTGCTGGCGACGGGGCTGGCGGCAGGGTTGGCTGTGGCGACCAAGGTCTCCGCCGTGATCCTGGCCCCTATCTTCTTGCTGGTCATCCTGGTCTATCCTACAGGCGGAGTCGGAGGTGGGGTGGGCGGACACGGAGGTCCGCCCTTACGGATGGGGCGGCGGCTGCTGGCGCTGGTGGGGATGGCCGGGGTGGCCGCGCTGACGGTCTGGGCGGTCTTCGGATTCGAGATCGGGCCGGTCCGGGAGGGGGGCGTTCCCCTGCCGGCCCCCACCTTCCTGCACGGCATCCCCCGCGTCTGGCAGCGCATCGCCCGGGGGACTCCCACCTATCTCCTCGGGCGGGTCAACGACACCGGCTGGTGGTACTACTGCCTCGTCATCTTCGCCCTCAAGACGCCGCTGCCCACGCTGCTTTTGCTCGCCGCCGGGCTGGTCCACGCCGCCCGCCGCTGGCGGGAGAGCGCTCTGTGGTGGATCCCCGCCGGCCTCTACCTGGGCGTCGCCTCGGCCAGCACCCTCCAGATCGGCTACCGCTACATCCTGCCTGTGCTCTTATTTGCCTTTCCCCTCGCCGCCGCGCCCTTCGCCGCCTGGCCCCGCTCCCGGCCAGCCCGCGGGGGGCTGGTCCTCCTGGTGGCCTGGGCGGTGCTGGAGGCGGCGCTCATCTTTCCCGATCACCTCTCTTATGTGAACGAGCTAGGCGGCGGGGTCGACAATGGGTGGCGGATCTTCGCCGATATGAACGTGGATTGGGGGCAGGACCTGGTGGCCCTGGGTGAGTATGTGGAAGCCCATTCCGTCGACGACCTGCGGTTGGCCTACTTCGGCAGCGCTTATCCCGTCGCCTACGGCGTGCAGGCGCACCTGCTGCCCGGCTTCTCCCGCGCGATGTGGGGGCCTGAGGTCGCCGGCTTCAACCCCTACACGCCCCCTCCGGGTACCTATGCCATCAGCGCCACCAGCCTCCACCTGGGCCTGATCTATCGGGGGCAGGACCTCTACGCCTTTTTCCGCGACCGGGTCCCCGATGGCCGCGCCGGTCGATCCATCCTGATCTACCGGATAGACTACCCGTCGGAAACGCCGGTGGATCGGGCGGTGGTGATCGGGCCGGATGTGTGGGGCCTTTCGCCGGAGGAGTTGGGGCTGCAGGAGGGCCACCGGTTGGTGACCAAGTGGGCGGGGCCGGGGGCGTTCGTGCTGGCGGCTGGCGGCCCGGCCCGCTATCTGGTCCAGGCCCCGGTGCCGGATTCCCCCCTTGTCGGTGCCGTGCTGGGCGACGGCCCCCCGGCAGACGGACGTTCCCTGCTGACGCGGATTCCGGTCGATGGAGTACTTGCCGCCCCTGACGGGACGCCCGTCCCCCTCCCGGCCTCCTTCCGGGACGGGCCATCCCTGGCCGGATGGACCCGTTCGGCGGATGGAGTCATCCCCGGTCAGAGCCTGACCCTGGTCACCTGTTGGCGCGTGGAGGGGCCCCTGACGCCGCCGCTGGCCGTCTTCGTCCACCTGCTGGGCGAGGACGGGCTGCCCATCGCCCAATGGGACGGGTGGCCGGTGGCGACGGAGGGGCTGGAGCCCGGTGATCTGATTGTCCTCTCCCATCCCTTGCAGGTCCCGGCGGAGACGCAACCGGGGCGATATGTGGTCCAGTTGGGGCTTTACCGCCCCCCCCACGGCCCTCGGCTTCCCGTCGCCGGAGCCGACCGGCTGATTCTGCCCCCCCTTGCAGTGGAGGTGCCATGAACCGGAAGAAATGGTTGAACCTGGCCCGCGTCCTGATCAGCGTCGGTGCGTTGAGCTTCCTGCTCTGGAGGATCGGCCTAGGGGAGACCCTGGCGGTGCTGCGCGGGGCCAACCTGCGGTTGCTCCTGGCCGCCTTCGGCCTCTTCCTGGGCAGCCTGGTCATCCGCGCCGGGCGGTGGGCGGTCCTGCTATACGCCTTGAACCTACGGGTCCCTTTCCGGCGGCTGGTCTACCTCTACTTCGTGGGGGCCTTTTTCAACAGCTTCCTGCCCACCGGCTTCGGCGGCGATGTGGTCCGGGCGCTGGAGCTGACCCAAGATACCCCCACCCCTGCCGCCGTCGGGACGGTGCTGGTGGACCGGATGACCGGCCTGTTGGTGCTCTTGGCGCTGGGGTTGGGGGCGCTCCCCTTCAGCGCGACCTACCTGGCCCCCTGGCTGGTCTGGCTGCTGGTGGCCGTGGCGGGAGGGGGGCTGCTGGCGGGGGGCCTCCTTCTGGAGGGACGGCTGCTCCGCCGGGCCACGGCCTGGCTTCCGGAGCGATTCTCCCTGACCGGCTCCGGTCCCCTGGGGCGGCTCTACGCCGCTATCACCGGGTGCGGCTGGCGGGCGGTGGGGCAGGCCCTGGGGATCTCCCTGGTCTTCAATCTGGTCAACATCCTCATCAATTTCCTCTGCGGGCGGGCGGTGGGCATCGACCTCGGGCCGGGCTACTTCTTCATCACCGCCCCCATCATCTCCATCAGCCTGATGGTCCCCATCTCCGTCGGCGGCGTGGGGATCCGGGATTGGGTGGTGGTGGCCCTCTTCGGTCCGGCGGGCGTGGATAGCAACACCGCCGCCGGAATGTCCCTCTCGATCTACGCGGTCTCGGCGGCGGGGGGGCTGGTGGGTGGGCTGATGTACGGGGTTCAGGCGTTGCGGGAGATGCGGCGGAGGGGCGGATGAGCCACTGGCGGAACACGGCCTTCGGATTGGTCCTACTGACCCTTCTGGCGGACCTGGGACTGGCTGTACCGGCGCTGCGGTACGGTGCGGCGTTCTTCCTGCTGTGGATCGGCCCGGGTCTAGCCTGGGGATGGCACCTGGCCGGCGGGCGCCGGCCGGGGATCGAGGAGGGGACGGTGGGCCTGGGGCTGGGCTTCGGGACCACGTCGCTGCTGGCTCTGGCCCTCTCCTACCTCCCCGGCCCCTTCTCCGGCCGGCTGCTGGCAGTCTCCCTCCATCTGCTGATCGCCTCGACGATCCTCCCACCGAGGTACAGGGGGCATAGAGATGCGTGGGGGACTTCGGGGAACCCCTCCGTCTCTCTCCGTGTCCTCTGTGTCGTTGTTGTTGTCATCTCCTCTCTCTTTCGCCTGGTCAGCCTGGGCTACAGCGAGTTCCAGGGGGACGAGGGGGTGATTATGGTGCGGGCCGCCGGCATCCTCACGGGCAGCCCGGACCAGCTCTTCCTCCACCAGAAGGGACCGCTGGAGGTGCTCGTCCCGATGTCCACCTGGTCCCTCAGCACTACCATCAACGAGGTACAGGCCCGGCTTCCCTTCGGTCTGGCGGGGATCGTGGGCGTGCTGGCGGTCTCCCTCCTGGGCGCCCGTCTCCTCAACCGACGGGCGGGTCTCATTGGGGGACTTCTCCTGGCGGTCAACGGCTATTTCGTCGGTTTCGGTCGCATCGTCCAGTACCAGAGCCTGG
This sequence comes from Anaerolineales bacterium, assembly GCA_015662065.1. Taxonomy (GTDB): domain Bacteria; phylum Chloroflexota; class Anaerolineae; order B4-G1; family DUEL01; genus SZUA-1492. The sequence continues at coordinate 16,483 of DQUX01000125.1, forward strand.
TCCTGATGATGACGGGCCTGGGGCTGCTGGCGCTGTGGCTCTGGCAGGAGGGGGGGGAGGACCGATGGCTCCTGGCGGGGGCCTTCCTCCTGGCCTGCGGTCTCCTGGCCCATTACGACGCGGCGCTGGCCCTGCCGGCTGCCCTCTACATGATTGTCGGGGGTCTTCACCGCAGAGGCACAGGGGGCACGGAGAAAAAACGATTCTCCCTCCGTTCCCCTCTGCGTTCTCTGGGACTCTGGGGCAAACCCTCAATCCCACCGTCTCTTGTCGTCGCTGTGGCTCTGGCCGTGGCCGTGCTGGTCCTCTTCTACGCCCCCTTCGCCCTGCATCCCAACTTCGCCAAGACCGCGGCCTACTTGCGGGCCGAGCGGGTGGGGACCGGCGGGCCGGTCTACAACAATCTGCTGCGCACCCTCCCGCTGACCACCCTCTACAACTCGACCTACTATGTGGTTTTTCTAGCGCTGATGTTGGCGGTGGCCGGCTTCCGGCCGTTCCGTCGATGGGGTCTCGTGGTGCCGGCGGCCTGCGTGCTTCTTCTCGTAGTTGGGGCGGGGCCGGTTGGGGCGGGCCTCCGCGCCCGCCCGGAGGCGACCACGGAGGGTCAGGCGACCACGGAGGGTCGCCTCTACGGGGCGGCGGTGGCGGCGGTGGTGTGGCCGGCTGCCGTCGTCGTCTCCCGGCGCACCTCACCCGGCGAACGGGCGGTCTGGCTCTGGTTCGCCGCTCCCTTCCTCTTCCATTACTTCCTGGTGTGGGATCCCCGCACCCACGTCCTCAACGCATTTCCGGCTGCCTCACTCTTGGCCGCCTTCCCCCTGGGTGAATTGTGGGCGGGGCAGGCGCGGAGGTCCGCCCCTATAGGACGGGTGGTGCGACGGGTGGCGCTTCTGGTCGGCCTTGCTCTCTACGTCCTCTTCGGCTACTATATCTGGATGATGTTCGTGGATCACACCCCCGAGTACCGACGGACCTGGCCTGAGCATCGCAGCCCGGTCTATTGGACGCCCTACGAGGAATTGCCCCGCTTCGGCCTCTTCGGCTTCCCCTATCGGGCCGGGTGGAAGGTGGTGGGAGCGCTGATGGCGGAGGGGGACCTGACCGGAGTCTATGCCAGCAACGAGGAGGAGGAGATCACCCGCTGGTACACCCGGGGGGCGGAGCGGACCTACTGCCCGGGGCCGGACCTCTACTTGATCGCCGCGCGGGTGCAGGACGAGATGCCGGTGGACCAGGTGGACCTGGAGGCGAACTACCACCTGGCGGCGGTAGTCCGCGTCGGGGGAGAGCCGAGGCTGTGGCTCTACCGGCCCGGCCCTCCGCAGGGAGAGCCCGCGGTGTACGATGTGGAGGACTTCGAGGGACGGTTCGACGCCGGAATGACGCCGGAGGCGGTCCTCCCCCGCCCGCCCGCCGACGTCACCCCCGTGGGGGCCGTCCTGGGGGATCGGGTGCGGCTGGCGGGCTATCGGCTGGACACAACCGACGTCCGACCGGGCGGGAGCCTGCGGCTGACGCTCTATTGGGAGCCCCTGGTGCCGATGCGGACCGGCTACCAGGTCTTCACCCACCTGTACGACGGGACGATGTGGGGCCAGCACGATAGCACGCCCGGCTGCGGCCTCTGGCCCACCACCCGCTGGGAACCGGGGCGGTGGGTGCGGGACGACCACGTCCTCCCTATCGCAGAGGATGCGCCGGCGGGGGAGATCCCGTTGCTGGTGGGGATGTACGACCTGGGCACCGGCACGCGGCTGCCGGTGACCGGGCCGGGCGGGCGGGGGGACAGCGTGGTTCTGACGACGGTGGTGCTGCCGTGAGACGACACCTCCCCCGTTTCCTGACCCTTCTGGTCATTCTGCTCACCTTCGGGCTGGCCCTCGCCAGCGCGGTACAGAAATCGCCCACGATGGACGAGCAGAACCACATTGCCCGGGGGGCGGCCTACCTGGGCACAGGCGACCCCCGCCTGAGCGTCGAGCATCCGCCCCTGGTGAACCTGCTCAGTGCACTGCCGGTCCACCTGCTCCTCCATCCCAACCTGCCGTTGGATACGGTCTGGTGGGAGGCAGGGGAGTGGTACCACTTCGCCGACCTGTTCCTCTGGGAGGTCAACGCCAACGCCGAGCAGATCGTCTTCCTGGCCCGTCTGCCGGTGCTGGGGCTGGGTCTGCTGCTGGTCGCCCTGGTCCACCGCTGGGCCGGCCAGCGGTTCGGGCCCTGGGGGGGGCTCTTGGCCGCCGCTTTCTGCGGGCTCGATCCCAACATCCTGGCCCACGCGCGGCTTGCCACCACAGACGTGGGCGGGACCTTCTTTATCTTCCTGTCCGGTTACGCCCTCTGGCGGGCGCTCCGGCGTCCCTCCGCTCTCCGGCTCCTGGGAGCGGGCTTGGCGCTGGGGTTGGCCTTTGCCGCCAAGCTCTCGGCGCTGGCCTTCGGCCCCATCCTGACGTTGGCGGCGCTGCTGGATGGGCTGCCCGGCGGGCCCGGGCGGGTCCGGCGGCTGATGGGTCGTGCGGGGTTGATGCTGGGCCTGCTTTCCCTCGGCCTGGTGGTGGTGTGGGCCACCTACCGTTTGCAGATCGGGCCATTGGGGGGGGGCGCTCCCCTGGTGCCCGCTCCCCCCTACCTGCGCGGGATTGGAGCGGTGCTAGACTTCGCTGCCGGAGGACGGCCTGGCTACCTCTTGGGGGAGGTCAGCACCGAGGGCTGGTGGTATTACTTCCCGATCGCCTTCGGCGTCAAGACCCCCCTGGCGACGCTGGTGGGGCTGCTGGTGGCGACGGGGCTGATGTCCCGCCGCCCCACCCGCGACGACCTGCTCCTCCTGGTCCCGCCGGCGGCCTTCTTTCTGGCCTCCACCGTCACCCGCCTCAACCTGGGCTACCGCCACCTCCTCCCCCTCCTCCCGTTTCTCTCCGTCCACCTCGCCCGCCTCCCCCAGTCATCCAGTCACCCCATCACCCAATCACCCAATAGGGCGCGACGTCTCCTCTCCATCGTTCTCTCCCTCTGGCTCGCCCTTGCCACCCTCCACATCTACCCTCATTTCCTCGCCTTCTTCAACCCCCTGGGCGGTGGCCCAGAGGAGGGGTGGCGGGTGCTGGCCGATTCCAACATCGACTGGGGGCAGGACCTGAAGGGGCTGCGGGCGTGGATGGACCGGGAGGGTGTGGAGCGGGTGCGGCTGGCCTGGTTCGGCAGCGCCCGGCCGGAGGCCTACGGCATCCCCCACGACCTGCTGCCGGGGGTCCCCCACGGCTACTTCCTCTCGTCGGACCCGGGCTTCAACCCAGACGACCCCGAGCCGGGGGTGTACGCCATCAGCGTCAGCAACCTGGTGGGCGCCGCCCTGCCCGATCCTGACCTGTACGGTTGGTTCCGGGACCGGGAGCCGGAGGCGAAGATCGGGCACTCGGTGTTCATTTATCGGGTGGAGCCATGAGCGTGAACGAAGGATTCCCCCGCTGGTTCCGCTGGGCGCTGGTGACGGTCTGCCTGATCGCCGGGTTCCTGATGCGCGTCTGGCACCTCACCGCGGTTCCGCCCGGTTTCCACGTGGACGAAGCGATCGATGTCCACCTGAGCCAGAAGGTCCTGCTGGGAGAGTTCTTCGTCTACAGTCCGGAGGGATGGGGCCGGGAGGGGTTGCACTACTACCTGGAGGCGGTGGTGCTCTCCTTGACCAGGAATGGCATCCTCGGCGGTCGGCTGACGACCGCTCTCATCGGGATGGTCCTGGTGGGGGTGGCCGGTTTCCTCACCTCCCGTCTGTTCGACGCCGACACAGGTGTGCTCACTGCGGTCTGGACGAGCCTCACCTTCTGGCCGGTCTTCGCCAGCCGGGTCGGGGTACGTAACATCACTCTTGCCCCAGTGCTGGGCCTGGCTATGTTGGCCTTCTGGTGGGCCTGGCGCACGCCTCCCGATCCTAAGAGAAGGCATCTGGCCCGGTTTGGGCTGGCGGGGTTGCTGGGGGGGATTTGCCTGTACACGCACCAATCCTCCCGCGTGATCCCCCTCGTCTACGGCCTGTTCCTGCTGCATGCCTCCCTGTTTCAGCGGCGGGTGCTCAAGGCCAACTGGCGGGGCCTGCTGCTCGGCGGGTGTATCTTTCTCGTGGTGGTATTGCCCCTGGGGATTTACTTCTACCAGCACCCGGGCGCGGAGGGGCCGGAGCGTGCAGCGGCCATCGAACCGCTGTGGCAACTCTTGGCCGGCGACCCCAGGCCGATGGCGGGCAATCTGCTGGCGGTGCTGAAGATGTTTACCATTCGGGGGGACCCCCTCTTCACCTACAACATCCCCGGTCGTCCCGTGTTCCCCGGTCTCGCCGCCCTGCCCTTCTACCTGGGGGCGATTCTCCTTCTCCGCCACTGGCGGGATCCCGCCCACGCCCTGACCGGCGTGTGGCTTGGGGTCATGCTGATCCCCACGCTCATCACCGTCAGCGCGCCGCTGTTCCTGCGCAGCACGGGAGCATTGATCCCAGTTATGGCGATCCCGGCGCTGGGGCTGGGGGTTGCGGTGCGCTTTGCCGCCCGGCGATGGGGGAGGTGGGGGGTGTGGGCGGGCTGTCTGCTGACACTCCTTCTGCTGGGTCAGACCGGGTGGCTCACGTGGCGGGATTACTTCGGTCAGTGGGCATCGCTGGAGCAGGTAGAGATCAACTACCATGCCCGGGAGACCGCCGTGGTTGAATATCTCCGGCGCGAAGCGGAGGGAACACCGGTGGTGGTGGGGTCCCGCTTCTCCGAGGATGCGGCTCCCTTCATTGTCTCTACCGCCTTCCTCGGCGACCCGCCTCCCGTCCGGTGGGTCCTTCCCTCCTCCGCACTGGCCTTCCCATCTGGGCAGGCTGCTATCCCGTTCGTCCTGGTCGCGAACACATCCGTCGATGAGTACCTGTTGCGCCACTTCCTGGTGGGGGACCCTGCGCCAACGGAGCCGGCCTACGGCCCAGCGGAGGAGCCGTGGTTGCTGGTCGCACCGCTTAGCCGGCCTGCGGAGGGCAGCCCGCTTCCGGGGATGGAGCGTCCGCAGGTAGGTCCCTGGTTCGGCCCGCCCACGACCGAGCTGCCGGAATCCCCCGCAGACGGCCTTCTGCCGGCGTACCTGCCGGTGAAGTTCCAGAACAACCTGGCCCTGCTGCAATACGGCCTCTCCTCCCACAGCCTGCGCGCCGGCGGGGGGTTGCGGTTGGTCACCCTGTGGCGGGTGCTCAGCGACGGCTGGCCCGGGAACCTGGCGATGTTTGTGCACCTGGTGAATCTGCACAACCAGATTGTGGCCCAGCAGGACCAGTTCGGCTATCCCACCCATAGTTGGAGAGCGGGCGATCTCGTCATCCAGATCCACGATCTGACGGTGGACCCGTCCGCACCACCCGGCCGGTACTGGCTGCAGGTCGGCTTCTACGAGCGCCATCTGCCCGGCCGGTGGAAGGTGACCGATCTCTTCGGCGAGGTGACGTCGGATCGTCTTCTGCTCGATCAGGTGGAGGTGCAACCGTGAAGCAAAGTATGAGACGAAGCTATGAACTGCGGATCCTGGGGGTCTTCGTGGGCCTCTTTGTCGCCTACCTGCTCATCGCTCACTTCGTCCTCGAACCGATGGGATACTACGGGA
>DQUX01000193.1 GCA_015662065.1 Anaerolineales bacterium
CCGTCGAAGACGTAGGCGGTAGCATCCTCGTTGATCATCTGCCCTCCCCGGTTGAAGACCCAGTCGGCGAAGGTGGAGGTGTCGATGGAGAACTCATAGCCATAGGTGCCCGCCTCGGGGTCAGAGGCGGCGCAGGCCATCGTCTTGAACTCCTCCCAGGTCCGCGGCGGATGGTCGTAGCCCAGCTCATGCAGCCAGTCCTCGTTATAGTAGAGGACCTCCATCGAGCGGTTGGGCGGGAAGCCGTAGCGGCCCTCGAACTGAGGCAGGTAGTCACCCCGCTCCACGAAGGGGAAGAAGTCGTTCATCTCCTCCTCGGTGAAGCCCCACTTCTCGCTCTCGATGTAGGGGGTCAGCTCCACCAGCGCCCCCTGGGTGGCGTAGGTAGCGGCCTGGTTCTGGTAGGCGACGGACATGTCCGGCACCTCGCCCGAGGGGATACCGGCGACCACTTTGTTGTAGATCTCGCCGTAGTGGCCGGCGTACTCCCCCTGGACGGTGATGCCCCACTCGTTGGTGGCGTTGAAGTCGTCGATCATCGCCAGGATCGTCTCCTCGCGGCCGCGGGAGTGCTGGTACCAGTAGGTGACCACCTGTCCGCTGGGATCCAGGTTCTCCAGATCGCCGTAGGTGTCCACATCGTAGGTCGGAGCCGGCTTACAACTGGCGACGATCAACCCCACGACCATCACGATAGTCAGCCCGACCAGCAGATTGCGCATTTTCATTTTTCTCCTCCTGAGAAATGATTCGCGGTCCTGGTCCGGCGGTCGGCCACCGAACCGCGTGCCCGAAGTGCAGGAATCCGTTGCTCTTCTCCCCCTTATCACCTCCCTTCGAACGTCGGTTCACCTACGTGGTCATAAATGCACATCGGGGCCGCCCCCCCTGCGGAGGAGCGGCCATTACCCCTTCAGGCCGGTCGTGGCGATCCCCTCGGTGAACTGCTTCTGGGTGAAGAAATAGAGGATCAAGATCGGGATGATGGTGATGGTCGCCCCGGCCATCATCAGGTGGACCTCGGCGGCTGCCTCCATCGTGAACTTGCTCAGGCCGACGGTGATGGGCCGCCAGGTATCGTCCCGCGTGACGATCAACGGCCAGAGGAAAGCGTTCCAGCTCCAGATCCCGTTGAGGACGATCACCGACATCAGCGGCGCTTTCGCCAGGGGCAGCACCACCTGGAGCAGGAAGCGCAGGTGGCTGCAGCCGTCGATCAGCGCGGCGTCGTACAGGTCGTCGGGAATTTGGGAGAAGAACTGGCGCAGCAGGAAGATGCTGAAGGTGGAGGCCATGAAGGGGATCGTCAGCACGGTCCAGTTGTTCAGCCATGCGTTCTGGATGTGCAGCACCTGCTCGAAGAACCGGTTCAACTGGATCACGATGGCGAAGTTGGGGATGAGGGTCACCACCTCGGGGAGCATCAGCGTGGCCAGGAAGACTATGAAGAGGAAGTTGCGCCCGGGGAACTCCATCCGGGCGAAGGCGTAGGCAGCCAGGGTGGAGAAGGTGAGCACGCCGGCCAGGGTGATGAGCGTCAGGCGGACGCTGTTCCAGGTATAACGGGCAAAGTTGGCCTCGAACCAGGCCTTGATGTAGTTGAAGAACAGCATAATGGTGGGCCGCCAGGTCTTGCGGACGACGAAGTGATTGGGATCGTTCTCCACCACGATCAATTGCGGCCCCCACCGCTCCATATCCGGCGCTTCGATGTAGTACGGGGCTCTCCAGCCATCTCCCCAGTAGGCCCGCACCGTCTCCTGCTGGATCACCCGGGAGTCGATGGTATAGTAGAAGGTATCGTACCCTTCCACCTCCGGCTTGGTGTCGGCCACCAGGATCAGGACCTCCACGGGGAGGGAGATCCCCCTTCGGGCCAACTGCCCCGCCACCGGTGCGGTGACCTGGTCGATGAGGATCCGCCCTTCCATCAGGGGGAGGTCCGAGGAGGGAGCCCCTCCCCATTCCCCCTCCGCTACAGGCCGCAGGTCCACCACCACTTCCTCCGTGGGAGGAAGGCCGACATAGGGGACCTGGGTGAGGCCTTTGGGCCATGGTTCCCGTAGGGCGTACTCCCCGTAGGTCTTGATCGAGGTGAGCAACATCCAGGCGAAGGGGAACAGGGCCACGATCGCTCCCAGTATGAGCAGCAGGTACATCAGGAGTCGCGCCGGCTGCAGGCGGAAGCGACGGCGAGCGGTCACCTTCTCAGGCATAGTGCACCCTCCCCTCGGCCGCTCGGTTCTGCATCCAGGTGAGCAGCAGGATGATGCCCAGCAGGACGAACGAGGCGGCGCTCGCCACACCCCATCGGTTCCCCTCCCGGAACTGCTTGAAGATGAATATGGCCGCCGTGGTCGTTGTGCTCTGCGGCCCGCCCAGCCCCACGATCTGGGTCATGATGTAGATGTGGTTGATGGCCTTGAAGGTGCCGATGATCCCCATCAGTGTGAGGAAGTAGGTGGTCGGCGAGACCAGAGGCAAGGTGACGTGACGCAGGAGCTGCCACTTCCCTGCCCCGTCGATTTTGGCCGCCTCATAGAGCTCGTAGGGGATCGCCCCCAGGCCCGCCAGGTAGATGACGGTGTTGTAGCCGGTGAAGACCCAGATGTTGTAGATACAGACGGCGACCATCGCCAGACTGGGACCGCTGAGCGCGGCGGAGTTGACCACCCAGGCTGGAAGGTCCAGCCCCAGCCACTGGCCCAGCAGCAGGGTGATCCCCTCGGGCTCGAGGATCCACTGGGGGAGGTTGTCTGCCGCCACCCCCAGCGACATCAGTATGGAGTTGACCAGCCCCCGCCGGGGCTCGAACACGATGGCCCTCCAGACGGCGGCGGTGGCGACGGTGGGGGTGATGTAGGGGAGGAAGTAGAGCATGCGGAAGAAGGACTTGCCCCGGATCTCCTGGAACAGAAGGTTGGATAGGAGGAACGCGAAGACCAGTTGGAAGGGGACCGTGCCGGCGGAGTAGAAGACGGTGCGCAGGACGGAGAGGAGGTAATCCTGGGTTCGGCGGTCCTGGGCGGCGTACTCGATCATCCCATCCGCCCCCAGCACCAGCGTCAGGCCGCCGATGATGAGCATCCCTGCCACGCCTAGGCGCAGGCCCATCCGCCAGCCGGATGACTGGACGGCGGCGCTGCGCCAGACGTAGTAGGCTCCGATCAACAGCCCAATGCCCGCCAGCAGGAGCGTCACGTTGGTCGGTGCTCCGAGCAGGCGGGTGTAGTTCTCCAGGCCGATGAAGGCCCCGCGCTGAATGCGCCAGCGGTGAAGGCTGATGTAGAGGGCATAGCCCACAGGCAGGATGCCGAAAACGAACAGGAGGGTCGTCGCCGGAGCCAGGAAGAGATATGCTTGAAGGGCCTCTTGTCTGCGACGTCTGTGCAAACCCTTCCTCCGCTCCTTTCTGGGAGGCAGGTCGGTCCGCTGCAGGTCGTTGGACATGACGCTCCTCTGATATGTGTGGTGTGCGGAGGGGATTATATCACCAACAGGGAGTGGCTGTCAAGGACGCGACGTTTTCATCCGTGCCATTCGTGGTCGAGTTTTCAGGCAGCCCTGAGGGCGGCAGTCTCCCCCTTGGGTGTTGGTGCTGCTTGCCCATCCCGCCGGGCGCCGAACCGCCCGGCTCGGTCGGCAAAGCCCCCTTCGGGGGCCGGCTTTCAGCCCGCAGGGC
>DQUX01000381.1 GCA_015662065.1 Anaerolineales bacterium
CGCCAGCAACATCACGTCCCGCCACCAGCCCGCCCACAGGTCCAGTGCCTCGTGGGCCGCCTCCAGGTCGCGGGCCAGCTCGGCGGCATAGCCGAACCGCCTCACCAGCGGGGCCTCCAGCAGTTCCACCAGGTCCTCCAGCCGCTGCTGGCGGCGGCGAAGGGGGGCCGGATCCGTGGCCGCCCGAACCGCCCACCCCAGCCGTCCGCCGCAGAGATGGGCCAGCAACCGGGCCTGCTCCGGCCCTACACCCCACCGCTCCACCAGGGCCTGCTCCACCGCGCGCACCGGCAACGGGCGCAGGGGAACCACCTGACAGCGGGAGACGATGGTGGGCAGCAGTGAGTCGGTGTCCGGGGCCAACAGGATGAGAAGGACATAGGCGGGGGGCTCCTCCAGCGTTTTCAGGAGCGCGTTGGCCGCGGAGGGGGTCGTCTGCTCAAACCGCTCCAGAACCGCCACGCGGTAGCCGCCCAGATTCGGGGTGAGCGCCAACTGACGCTGGAGCTCCCGCACCTGCCCGATCGTCAACCGGCCCGCCTTGGACTCCGGCTCGACCCAGTGCAGGTCGGGATGGTTGCCACCGGTGACCAGACGGCAGGCCCGGCAGGAGCCACACGGGCGGAACTCCCCCTCGCACAAGAGCGCCGAGGCCAGCGCCTGGGCCAGGGTCCCCTTCCCAACCCCCGGCGGGCCAGTGAAGAGATAGGCGTGGGAGAGCTCGCCCCGCTCCAGCGCCCGGCGCAGGAGCCGCACCGCCCACCCGTGCCCCACGATCCCCCAATCGCCATCCATCGCCATCTCAGTCATTCTATCACAGGGAAGTCCACTTGCAAAGCAGCCGGGGCGGTGGTATAATCCGCTTTGGGACGGGCGGTTAGCTCAGATGGCCAGAGCGCCACGTTGACATCGTGGAGGTCACAGGTTCAAGTCCTGTACCGCCCACTCCACCGGCTGGCAAAGCACCAGCCGGTTTGTCGTTCCGGCAATGAATGGGGAGAGAGCCGATGGCCGATGCCACACTCCTATCCGCCATCCTGGATAGCCTGCGAGCCCCCCTCCTGGTTGCAGACACGGACCACATAATCCGATACATGAACAAAGCCGCCATCGCCTTCTACAAGGGAGGGGAGGCCCTGCTCGGTCGCTCGCTGCTGGAGTGCCACAACGAACAATCGCAACAGATGATCCGGGAGGTCCTGGTCGCCTTGGAAGCGGGGGAAGAGGAGCGGCTGATCTCCACTGACGAGAAGCGCCGGGTCTATATGCGGGCCGTGCGGGATACAGATGGCCGCGTGCTGGGCTACTACGAGCGGTACGATCCGACCCCTGGGTGAGCCCCCCTGGTCAGGCAAGAGCCCGTTTGTCCTCTATCTCTTTGCAAGGTAGAATACCCGCTCCAGGAGCGGACATGGAAAGGCCATCGGACAGCCTACCGGTCAGCGAGCAGGTCCAGGTCACGCAGGCCGCGGGCATCATCGCCTTGGGCAATGTCACCAGCCGGGTGCTGGGCCTGGTGCGGGTGATCGTCAAGTCCGGCCTCTTCGGCGCAGGCCCCCACGTGAGCGCCCTGGACGCCGCGATCCGTGTCCCCGTCACCCTCTATGACCTTCTGGTGGGGGGCATGATCAGCTCAGCCCTTGTGCCCGTCCTCTCCGACTACGCCCTGTCCCATCGACGGGCTGAGTTATGGAACCTGCTCAGCCTTCTGCTCAGCGCCGCCTCGCTGATCGTGTGTGGGCTCCTCTTGGTGGGGGAGCTCTTTGCGCCGCAACTGGTCTGGCTGATGGCCGGGGGACTATCCCCCCCCACCCAGGTTCTGGCAACCGAACTTCTCCGGCTGGTCCTTCCCGCCATCCTCTTCCTCAACCTATCCGGTATCCTGGCCGGGGCCCTCTACGCCCTCAAGCGATTCACGCTCCCCGCCTTCACCGCCGCCGTTTTCAACGCCGCCGTGGTGGTCGTGGCGCTCCTGCTGGGCCGGAGGTGGTCCGTCCGCAGCATGGCCGCCGGGCTGGTAGTGGGAGCCGTCCTCCAGGTGCTCCTGCAACTCCCCGGCCTGCGCGACGCCCGCCTCCGCTTCGCCCTCGAGTTCCGCCACCCCGCCCTGCGTCGCATCGGTCGCCTCTACCTGCCCATCCTGATCGGCCTGGTGGTCGATAACCTGCTGGCGGTGGTCCTCAGTTACAACCTGGCCTCCCACATCGGCGACTCCTCCATCTCCTGGATGCAGTACGCGGCGACAATCATCCAGTTTCCCCTCGGCCTGGTTGTGACCGCCGTCTCCATTGCCATCCTCCCCACCCTCTCCCGACAGGCCAGCGCCGAGGAGGCTGGCCCTTTCCGGGCCACCCTGGCTCAAGGGCTGCGGCTGGTCCTGGCCCTGGTCATCCCCGCCACCGCCGGCCTGTTCGTGCTGGCCGTCCCCCTGGTCGCCCTCGTCTTCGAACACGGCGGGTTCTCCCCGGCCGACACGGTGGCGGTGGCGGAGGCGCTCCGATACCATCTCCTGGGGCTGATCTTCGCCGCAGTAGATCAACTCCTTATCTTCGCCTTCTACGCCCGCAAAGACACCCTGACCCCCGCCCTGGTAGGCGTGGGGACGACGGTCCTGTATGCCCTCACAACCATCTCCCTCTCCGGGCTTGGTCTCCTGACCCTGCCGCTCCTGATCCTGATCAACTCCCTCAAGTGGGCCGCCCACGCACTGACCATGCTGGTGCTGACCCGCCGACGGATGGGCGGGCTGGGCGACCACGGCCTCTGGGGTCTGACGCTGCGGGCGACCCTCGCCTCGCTGGTTATGGCGGCGGTAACGTGGGGGGCGATGAGGAGCCTGATGACGGCGGCCCCTCCAGGGCTGCCGGGAGAACTACTGGTGGTAGGGGGAGCCGGCGGCGCCGGCCTGGTGGTCTACGGCCTCCTGGCCATCACCCTGAGAATGGAAGAAGTACACCTCCTCCGCGCCGCCCTCGCCGACGGCCTGAACCGCTTGACGGGCTCTATGCAGCAAGTTATAATCCCACCACCTGAGGAGTGAACGTGGGGAAGAAACGAGAGACCCAGCCGGTCCCCTCGGAACTCTACGACCAGACCTATTTCCTCTCGGCCTGCGAGGGGCATGAGGAGTTCGCCGCCAGCGAGGGACGGGAGCTCTCCCGCCGGCTACGCTCCGCCTTCGAGGTAGCGGGTATCGAACCCGGGATGCGAGTGCTGGACGTGGGGTGCGGACGGGGGGAGATCCTACGCCATTGCGCCCACTTGGGGGCCCAGGCCCACGGCATCGACTACGCCGCCGCCGCCGTCGCTATGTCCCGCCAGGCGCTCGCCGAGGGGGAGGCCGCCGGCGTCTACCGGGCCGATGCCAAACAGCTCCCCTTCGCCGATGAGGTCTTCGACCGGGTGCTCCTCTTCGACATCGTGGAGCACCTGCATCCCTGGGAGCTGGACCAGGCACTGCAGGCGGTATGGCGCGTCCTGCGGCCCGACGGTCGGGTCATCATCCACACCGCCCCCAACGCCTGGTACGACCGGTATGCCTACCCCGTCGTGCGGCTGGTGCGCGTTCTGATGGGGCAAGGGGCCCGATACCCCCGGGACCCCCGGGCCATCATCCCTGCTAACATAGGGGTCCATGTCAACGAGCAGAGCCTCCTCAGCCTGCAGCGCACGCTGCGCCGCAACGGGTTCCGAGGGCAGGTCTGGCTGGACACCCCTCCCCAGAACCGGCAGGAGGGATGGCTGTTCCGCCTCGCCCGGCACATCCTCTTCAATTGGCCCCCCTTCCGCTGGTTCTTCGAGCGGGAGGTGTTCGCCGTGGCGGAGAGGGTACCGGGCAGATGAAAGACCGCCGTCCGGTAGACGAACTCACTATAGAGGAGTTGGAGGAGATCCTCCGCATCCGCAAGGCCGAGGCCCGGCTGGAGCGGCTGCGGAAGATGAGGGGACCGATGCCGCCGGTGGACCCGCTGGCTCCGGAACCGGTGGGGCCGGAGCCCCCTCCCCTACCCGACGCCCACCTCCGCTTCCAGGAGGAGGGAGCCACCGGAGGCTTCCGCGCCCGCCCGGTGGACGAGGAGCCCCTCCGCGAGCCAAAGCGGCGACGGCGGATCAACTGGGGTTGGGTGCGGGATAAGAGCCTGCTCATTCTGGAACTGGGCGCCCTCATCGGCCTGCTCATCGTCCTCCTGGGGACGTGGGAGACCCTTCAGGAGCTCAACCAACAGGTTCAACAGACCCATCAGGAGCAACTTCCCACCCCCACCCCGACGCCGCTCATCCAGGTGGTCCTCCTCC
>DQUX01000143.1 GCA_015662065.1 Anaerolineales bacterium
GATGGCCCTGATCCCGATGCGCGTCCGCGGGAAGGTGGTCGGTGTGCTCAGCGCGATGAGCCACGTCCCCCACGAGTTCACCCCCCGAGAGATCGCTTTCTTGGAGGCCATCGCCAGTCAGGTGGGTATGGCGGTGGAGAACGCCCGCCTGTTCGAGGCCGAGCGGTCCCAGCGCCGGATGGCCGAGACGCTTCGGGGGATGGCCGCCGTCCTCACCTCCAGCCTGGAGCTCGGTCAGGTTCTTCAGTGGCTGTTAGAATATCTGAAGGAATTGGTCCCCTACGACCGGGCTACGGTGATGCTCCTGGAAGGTGATCGGCTTCGGGTCGCCGCCACCGGCGGGTACGCATGTCTCCCAGATGGCAGGGAGGCCGTTGGGTATACCGTCGACCTCGCCGACGACCCCCTGCTGGTGCGACTGGTCCATAAGGGGGAGCCGATCCTAATCAAGGACACCGCCAGCGATCCCCGGTGGGATTATCCACAGTCGATGTGGGTCACCCGGAGCTGGATTGGGGTCCCGTTGATCGTGCGCGGGGTCGTCACGGGGGTGCTGAGCCTAGCACGGGAGCGGTCCGCTGGGTTTACCGATGAGGAGATGAAGTTGGCGGTGGACATCGCCGGCCATGCCGCTGTCGCCATCGAGAACGCCCGCCTCTACCGGAAGATTCAGGAGCATGCGGCTCGGCTGAAGGAGGCCTACGACCAACTGAAGGAGGCGGACCGGCTGAAGGACGAGATCGTACAGAACGTCTCCCACGAGTTACGGACTCCTCTGGCTTTCATCAAGGGGTACGTCGAGCTGATGAGAAGCGGGGAACTGGGGCCGCTGACACCCGAGCAGGAACAGGGCTTGGAGGTCGTGGCCCGGCGGACCGATCATCTGACCCGCCTTGTCAACGACTTCGTCACCCTCCAGGTGGTCAGTTGGGAGACCCTGAACCTGCGGATGGTCGATATGGGCCGGTTGGCGCGGACGGCGGTGGAGGACTGCCGATCGGCGGCGGGTCAAAACGGGATCGCGGTGCGGGAGGAAATCCCGCTGGCCCTCCCCTCCGTCCTGGCCGATCCCGATCGGATCGGGCAGGTGTTGGACAACCTCCTCACCAACGCGATCAAGTTCAGTCCCCGGGGGGGGACGATCACCGTGCGGGTGAGAGAGGCGGGGGAGTGGCTTCGGGTGGAGGTGAGCGATACCGGCATCGGCATCCCGGCCGACAAGTTGTCCCGCGTGTTCGAGCGGTTCTACCAGGTGGATGGGACCTCGCGCCGTCGTTTCGGGGGGGCCGGTCTAGGGCTGGCGATCGTCAAGCAGATCGTCGAGGCCCACGGGGGTGAGGTGGGGGTGGAAAGCACCGTGGGGAAGGGAAGCACCTTCTACTTCACGCTTCCCAAAGGGGATCAGGGCCGTTCTAGGCCGTGATCGTCCAGCAGGGCATCGTTGGCCAGGATCTGCTCGGTTGAGCCGTCCGCCACCACCCGACCGCCGTCCAGGACCACGGTCCGAGGCAACAGTTCTGCCACCAAGCGCATGTCGTGGGTCGCTACCAGCATCGTCTGAGGTAATTCCGCCAGCAGCCCGATCAGCCGTCGTCGGGCGCGAGGATCTAGGCC
>DQUX01000321.1 GCA_015662065.1 Anaerolineales bacterium
ATCTTCATAAAATCTTCATCCTCCTGAGCTACACTACAGACACAAAATCACTCAGGAGGTGTTGAGATGTTGAAGCGCAAGAGTTTGTACGCCGTACTCGGCGTGGTGGGAGTGCTGGTCATTCTTCTGGGCGCCATTGGTGCCGTCTACGCCCAGGGGCCTCGCCCCCCTGTCGACGACCGGCCTTTCGATGGGGAGTGTCCGTACTATGAGGACGGCGGGTACGCCCGCCGCGGCCGGATGCGGCCCGGTCGGGGGATGGGCGGTTTCTCCCTGGTGGACGGTACCGCCGAGGCCACCGGCCTGACGGAGGAGGAGGTAGTCGCGGCCCTGCGGGAGGGGCAGACCTTCGCCGAGATCGCCGAGGCGCAGGGGGTGGACCCCCGGGCCATCGTGGATCGGCTCCTGGCAGAGCGGAAGGAGCTGCTGGAGGAGGCGGTGGCCGAGGGGCGACTGACCCAGGAGCGGGCGGACGAGATGCTGGAGGAGATGGCGGAGCACCTCTCTGAGCATCTGGAGGAGGGATGGACGGACCGTCACGGCGCGGACGGCGACCACTCCTTTGGTGGTCGGAGGGGTCGGCCTGGGGCGGGTTTTGCCCCGCGTGTCTCTCCGCGCCGATAAGCGTCTATTCCGCAGGTTGGAGGGGCGGCGCACCGCGCCGCCCCTTTTCTCTTTCCCCCTCACCGACTTGGCAATTGCGGTATCCCGGTGTATAAACCGCGCATCCCTGGTGGATGTGTGTGGGTCTGGCGGACCCGTATCCCCCGCGTAGGAGTGCACGATGGCCGATCTGGCTCGCTGGCTCTCGATCCTGTTCGACAGCTCGATCCTCGCCGTTCCCATCTTCCTGGGCGTGGCCTGGGCCGCGACCGACGCGTTCCTGCCCGCCCTGGGCTGGGCGGCGCTGGCACTCCTGTTTGCCGACGGCGTGCCGCTGGCCTACCTGAGCCTGGGCCGGCGGTTCGGCTGGGTCAGCGGTTTCGATATGCCCCGTCGTCGGGAGCGGGTGCCCTTCATTGCTGTCAACCTGATCGGCAACGGGCTAGGCTACCTGCTGCTGCGAGCGCTGGGCGGGCCGACTGCGGTGGCGGCGCTGCTCCTGGTGTATGTGGGGATGGGGGCCACGATGCTCACCATTTCCAGCTTCTGGAAGATCAGCCTGCACGCGGGGGGCGTGGGCGGGTTTGCCGCCGCGTTGACCTTCCTCTTTGGCCCGGCCTGGGCGCTCTCCTTCCTGGCCGTGCCGCTGGTCGGCTGGGCGCGAGTGCATCGGCGGCGGCACACCTGGGCGCAGGTGGCGGTCGGCGGCCTGGTGGGGGCGCTGGTGACGACGGCGGTGCTGGCGGTGGCGCTGCGGTGAGGGCTGGCGGGACCTATCGCGATACCCCTATCTTGCCCCGGAGCTTTGAGGAGGTCAGTTCTGCATATCGTGCTTATCGAGGAGGTGATGCTATGACCGATCTGACCGATTCCATCCCCCACGTTTCGCCCGTCTGGACCCGCTTGCTGGATAAAGTCCTCGTCCGGGGCGAGGGGCCGTATGTCTGGGACCAGGAGGGGCGTCGCTATCTGGACTTCACCGGCGGCATCGGCGTCGTCAACATAGTTTTAGGGAGACGCATCTTCGCGTAAACAAGGGGGGGCGCCCGACGGTGGGCCGGTCGGGCGGGACCCCTCCCCCGGCCTGGGTATCGGTGGGGGCGGCACCGGGGTGGGGGCCGGCTGACAGCCCGAGATCCGGTAGGTGGAGCCGGGGTTAGCTGGGCGATCGGGATTCCCCCCTTGCCTCCTCCCATCCCCAGTGCTACAATATCGTGGCGAGTGGCGAGTGAAGGAGTGTCGATCTATGGCCTCTGCGAACCCTGATGTCAAACCGGACTTTCTTCTGCGTGCGGACCTGGAGGAGGTTGAGCCGTTCGTCGCCGATCTGATCCGCTGGGAGGCGGAGCGGCAGGCCCGCAAGCTGATCCTCATCCCCTCCGAGTCCTATGCCCCTAAAGCGGTCCGCCAGGCGCTGGGCTCCGTCTTCCAGAACGTCTACGCTGAAGGGTATCCTCCCCTGCGGATGACCCGCGACCCGGAGGAGCGGCTGCGGGACGTGGCCTGGCAACTGGCCTTCTACCGCCGCTACGCTGACCGGCGGTTCTACAAGGGGGTGGACTACGTCCATTTCGTCGAGTGCCTGGCCCAGCGGCGGTGCGCCGAGCTCTTCGCTCACGACACCCTCCGCCCCGAACACATCTACGTCAACGTCCAGCCCCTCTCCGGCGCGGCGGCCAACCTGGCCGTGTATCAAGCCCTGATGGAGCCGGGGGACGTGCTGATGGGGATGGACCTCTACCAGGGCGGCCACCTGACCCACGGCTCCGAGTTCAACCTCTCCGGCCAGCGGTACCGGGTGGTCTCCTACGGGGTGGACCGCCGGACGGAGCGGCTGGACTACGACCAGATCCGGGACCTGGCTTGGGAGCACCGGCCCAAGGTGATCGTCGCCGGCTACACCTCCTACCCCTGGGCGCCGGATTGGGAGGCGTTCCGGGCCATCGCCGACGAGGTGGGGGCCTACCTGATGGCGGACATCGCCCACACCGCCGGGATGGCTGCCGCCGGGGCTTACCCTAACCCGGTCGGCATCGCCGACGTCACCGTCTTCACCACCCATAAGACCATCTGCGGGCCGCGCGGCGCGGTGATCCTCACCACCGACGAGGAGCTGGCCCAGGCCATCGATATGGCCATCTTCCCCGGCGAGCAGGGCGGTCCCCACGTCAACAAGTTCGCGGCGATGGCGGTCGCCTTCAGCATCGCCCGGACGGAGGAGTTCCGCCGCCTCCAGCACCAGATCGTCGCCAACGCCCGCGCTTTTGCCGCGGGGCTCCAGAGGCGGGACCTGCGGCTGGCCTACGGGGGGACCGACACTCACCTCCTGCTGATCGACTTGAAGTCGATTCCTTCCGATACCGGATTCCCCGTCTGGGGAGAGCCGGCCGTGCGCATTCTGGACCTGGCCGGGATCGTCGCCAACAAGAACACCATCCCCGGCGACACGGAGACGGCGCTGGCGACGGGCATTCGACTGGGCACCCCCTGGATCACCCAACGGGGGCTGGACGAGGCGGATATGGACACCCTCGCCGGGCTGATCCACCGGCTCCTGACCAACATCCGGCCCTTTGCCTACAACGGCCTCATCGGCACCCTCCCCCGGGGTAAGGTGGAGCTGGAGGTGCTGGAGGAGGTGCGGCAGGGAGTGGCGGAGCTGGCGGAGAAGGCGGGGATCGACTTTGAGTATGAGAAGAGCGGGTATCCGCACTTTGAAGTGACCAATGGGTCAATGATCAATGATCAATGCCGGCTGCGGGTGACGGGGTGGCGGGCGCGGCAGTTTGTGCAGGGGGTGGTGACGGCGAACATCGCCGAGATGGCTCCTGGCGGTTCCCTGACCACCTATATGCTGGACCGGCACGGCGATCTGATCGCCGAGGCGACGGTGGAGCGGGAGGAGCCGGATCGATGGGGACGGGATCGCTACTTCATCACGCCAGCCTCCAACGGAGCGCGGGTCGCCGCCTGGCTGCGGGCCCTCTCCGACGGCTACACCCTCTTCGACGAGGAGGACGTGTTCCGGAAGGTGGAGGGGCCGGTGGTGGTGGAGGAGGCGACTTACCCCCCCCCCGCCGCCTTCGGCGGCACACCCTCTCCTCTCCCTTCTAAGAGAGAGGAGGCGACCGGGGGGTGGGGTGAGGTCTACACCGCCCACCCGGAGCGGTTCGACCTGACCAAGCCCTACTTCGTGGGCCAGGCCCACCTGAGGGAGTTTGCGCCGAAGGTGGAGCGGGAGGCGTGGACCTGGGAGCCGCCCGGTGGGCCGCTCAAGCGGACGCCTCTCTACGAGGTCCATAAGCGGATGGGGGCTAAGATGGTCCCCTTCGCCGGGTGGGAGATGCCGGTCTGGTACACCTCGGTGAGCGAGGAGCACCGGGCGGTGCGGGAGGCGGCGGGGTTGTTCGACGTGGCCCATATGGGGGTGTTCGAGATCGCCGGCCCCCACGCCACCGCCTTCCTCGATACCGTCTGCTCCAACTACGTGGCCTGGCTGGAGGACGGCCAATCCTGCTACGGCTACCTGCTCGACCCCGATGGCGAGGTCATCGACGATGTGATGGTCTACCGTCGCCGGGCCGATCTCTATCTGATGGTGGTCAACGCGGCCAATGAGGAGAAGGATTGGGACTGGCTCAACGCGGTCAACGAGCGGCGGGTGGTCATCGACCGGGAGCGGCCGTGGGTGCAGGTGGAAGCGCTGGCCATCCTGCGCAACTTGAAGGACCCCGCCTCCGGGGAGCGGCAGAAGCGGGACCTGGCCCTTCAGGGGCCGGCCTCGCTGCCCACGCTCCAGGCTCTTACCGACGATCCAGAGCTGAAGGCGGCGCTGGCCCGGGTGCGGCGCACCGACCTGATCGAGTGCGAACTGGCCGGGATTCCCTTGGTGGTAGCCCGCACCGGCTACACCGGCGAGGAGTGGGGGTACGAGCTGTTCGTCCACCCGGACGACGCTTCTCGGCTGTGGGAGGCGATCCTGGAGGCGGGAAAGCCTCTTGGGGTGAAACCGGCGGGACTGGCGGCCCGGGATTCCACCCGCACCGAGGCGGGGCTGCCCCTCTACGGCCACGAACTGGCCGGGTCGTTCGGCATCTCCCCTGTGGAGGCTGGCTTTCCCGGCTACGTCAAGTATCACAAGCCCTTCTTCATCGGCCGCGACGCACTCTTGGCCCGCGAGGAGGGCCGCACGCGGGAGGTGATCCGCTTCCGGATCAATGAGAAAGGGGTGCGTCGTCCCCACACAGGCGATCCGGTAGTCAATCGCAAGGGGCAGCAGATCGGCCACGTGACCAGTTGCTCCATTGATGTGGAAGGGTACCTCCTGGGGCTGGCCATCGTCGAGAAGCGATACAATGTGCCGGATACCCCCATCGCCATCTTCCCCCTGGGCGGAAAGCCGCTGGACGAGGCGCTGCTGCGGGACAAGCGGGTGGCGCTGCCGGTGGAGGCGACGGTGCTGACCCGGTTCCCGGAACGGGAGGAGGGGAGGCCGAGGATGAGGATGGGGGGGGAGGATTAGCTAATTGCGAGGGGCGAAGGGATGGTACTACAGATGCTGTTACCTCCTCACACCAGACGACGTCCGCCATCGCCTGAACCTCCTGGACGAGATCATTGCTCTCCTGGTCGTTGCCAAGAACCAACAGAAGCGATACCGCACCCCTCACAAACGCTGACCCGCAATTCGCAACTCGCAACATCAAATCCAGGAGGGTTCCATGCCCAACCGGCCGACCATTTACGTTACCCGCCGCATCCCGGAGGTGGGTCTTTTGCAGGTGCGGAGGGTCTGTGAAGTGTGGCTATGGGAGGGAGAACTCCCTCCACCAAAGGGGGTGATCCTCCAAGAGGTGGCGGACTGCGACGGGCTGCTCTGCCTGCTGACCGACCCCATTGACGCTGAGGTGATCGGCGCAGGTAAGCGGCTGCGGGTGATCAGCCAGTTCGCTGTGGGGGTGGATAACATCGACCTGGCGGCGGCCACTGCCCGCGGCATCCCCGTCGGCCACACGCCGGGGGTGCTCACCGAGGCCACCGCCGATCTGGCCTTTGCCCTGCTGACGGCGGCCGCCCGCCGCCTCCCCGAGGGGATAGAGAAGGTGCGGGCCGGGAAGTGGCGCACCTGGGAGCCGCTGGGGCTCCTGGGCGCTGCCGTCTGGGAGGCGACGGTGGGGATCGTGGGCCTGGGCCGCATTGGGACGGCAGTGGCCCGCCGCGCTCGAGGGTTCGGGATGCGGGTCCTCTACTACGACCGCACCCGCAAGCCGGACCTGGAGGCAGAACTGGGTCTGGAGTATGTGGAGATGGATGACCTCCTCGCTCGGGCCGACTTCGTCACCCTCCACTGTCCGCTGACCCCCCAGACCCACCACCTGATCGGTGAGGAGGCGCTGCGGCGGATGAAGCCGAAGGCCGTGTTGGTCAACACCGCCCGTGGGCCGGTGGTGGAGACCAATGCCCTCGTGCAGGCGCTTAAGGAGGGGTGGATCGCGGCGGCAGCGCTGGACGTGACCGATCCCGAACCCCTCCCGCCCGATCACCCGCTGCTGGAGCTACCCAACTGTATTGTGGTCCCCCACATCGGCAGCGCCACCGTCGCGGCCCGAGATCGGATGGCGGTGATGGCGGCCGAGAACTTGCTGGCGGGGCTGCGAGGGGAGCGACTGCCGTACTGTGCGAACCCTGAGGTCTATGGGGGTGGGTGACCGGGCGACTGGGATATGGGAAGGGAGGCTACCAGCGGTTTGTGGAAGGATAACAGGGGAGCAGGGGCGCAAGGTCGCAGTCCCCCCGCGACGCCCCTCCCTTGCTCCCCTGCTCCTCTGCTCTCCTGCTACAGCCGCTCCTCCGGCCCCACCGGAAGCGCTACCAGCCCGCTGATGACCTTGGGGTAGAAATCGGTGGATTTCTGCGGCATCCGCTCGCTGGCGGCGGTGCAGGCGCGGACCTGCTCGATGCGGGTGGGGTTCATCAGAAGCAGGAACTGGGCCTCTCCCCGGTCCACCGCCTCGTAACCGGGCCCTGGATCGCGCAGGTAGTTGATGTTCTCCTTCCGCTCCACCGCCGCTTTGTCGATCCCCAGCACCCGCTCGATGAACAGCTCGTGCAGAACCGTGACATCGAGCAGCCGCCAGTCGGGAGCGCGGTCCGGCAGAAGCCGCTCCAACACGCCGGGGTCGCGCAGCTCCAGCACCGCGTAGGCTCCGTCGTAGAAGCCGAAGCGGGGGTGGTCCGGCGTGGCCTCCGCCAGCGCCCGCTCCATAGCCCCCCGGTCCGCCACCGTTGTGACCTCGAAGTAATCCCTGGCCCTCTCCCGCGCCTCCGGCCCGCCCATCTGCCCATAGGAATGGATCAGGCGGTGGGTGGGGAGGATCACCAGGCCCGGATCGCTCATGCTCACCAGAGTGACCATCGTGTAGTTGAAGGCGGCGTTGGCGGGGGCGTCTGGGTATTTCCTCCACATCTCGTCTCGGAAGTTGAGGGCGGTCTCGTACCGGTGGTGGCCGTCGGCGATGATCAGGTTTCGCTTGGGAGCCATCTCCTTTACTATGGCGTCGATCACCTGCGGGTCGTCTACCACCCAGAACCGTTGCTCCACGTCGCTCTCGACGACCTGCTCCCGGGTGACGAGGGGGGGATGGGCCTCCAGGTAGGGCCGGAGGATCCCGTTGACGCCGTTCTCGTCGTCCGGGTAGAGGATGAAGATGTGCCCCCAGGCGGTCTCGGTGACGCGGGTCAGGTTGAGCCGGTCCACCTTGGGGCCGGAGAGGGTCCGCTCGTGGGGCAGGATCACCCCCTCATCGAAGCGGGTCAGTTGGAGCGCAGCGCTGAACCCCTGCCGGGTGCGGGTCTCGCCGGTCGGCGTGGTGTAGGTCTGCTCCAGGACGTAGAGGGCCGGCCGCTCCTCCCGCGTCAGCACCCCCTCCGCCAGCCAGGTCTGGGCATAGCAGCGGGCGCGGGTGTAGACGTTGTCGGCGTCGCTATCGGCGGGGGTCTGCTTGCCGCGGATGATGCGGGCGAAGTTGTAGGGGCTCAGTTCGTAGTATCGCGCCTGCTGGGGCTCGTGGATGCGGTCGTAGGGCTGGGTGATCACCTTCGAAAGATCGCCAACCTTCTCAACATTGTAGCGCAGTCCGCGAAACGGTCTCACGATCGCCATCGTCTACCTCCGTTTAGGAATACATCGCCGTCGAGGCGCAGATAACGCAGGGTTTTCAAAAAATTCTCCTCCGCGCCTTCTGCGTCTCTGCGGCCTCAGAACTCCGCCTTGTAGAACGACACCACCGTCACCCCGTAAGCGATCATCTTCGGCAGCATCAGCATCCCCGCGATGGGGTACCGGTCAACAAAGAGAACCGTGCCAAGGTAGCAGGTGAAGGAGACGACCACCGACCATCCGGCGACGGTCAGCCACTCACTCCCGGCCCGCAGGAACATCCCGGCGAGGATGAAGCCGGCGAGGGCGAAGGGGATGTTCCGGTAGATGCGCCAGGCGGGGGCCGGACCGCCCCAGCGGTTCTGGGGGAAGAAAAGGAGTGCCACGCGCACCGCCAGCGCCACCACCACCAGCCACTCCAGCCAGGTCCACGGGCAACCTGTCCGCTCCTGACGGTAGAGCGTCGCACTTATCCTACCCCATCCTCTGCGCGAACTCGATGGCGATGCGGGCCACCTCCTCGCCCACGCGGGCCTTCGCCTCTTTGGTCCCCGC
>DQUX01000084.1 GCA_015662065.1 Anaerolineales bacterium
AACCGGGGCACCTCTCCCTTGATCTCATCCCCGCACTGGAACCGGCCCTCGTCCCGCATCTCCTTGACCATCCGGATCAACTGAATGGAATCCAGGTCGTGGACGTTCTTGGCGGTGGGATGGTTGCCGAAACTCTGGTGGTCGCCGGTCAGGCAAAGAAGGTTGCGCGCTCCCAAAGCATAGGCTCCCAGGAGATCCGCCTGGATCGCCAGCCGGTTGCGGTCGCGGCAGGTCATCTGGACCACCGGCTCCAGCCCCTCCCCCATCGCCAGCACGGCCGAGGCGATGCTGGACATACGGACGATGGCGGTCTGGTTGTCGGTGATGTTGACCGCGTCGGCCACACCCTTTAGGAGGCGGGCCTTGTGGCGGATCTCCTCCGGGTCGGCTCCCTGGGGTGGCCCCAGTTCCGCCGTCACCGCAAAGTGGCCTGCCCGCAGAATCTTCTCCAGGTTGCTGCCCGATTTGTAGCCGTCCGTTCGCTCCTCTGCCATTGGTCACCTCACTCCACGTGCGTCAGCCGCAGGTCCTCCCGCACGATCTTGCGCGGGCCGCCGTCCCGACTCACCGACCAGTTCTTCGGCGGCTGGATCTCCAGTAGCCGCTCCACCTGCCCGAAAGCGACCGCCCGCTCCCAGATCAGTTGCCAGGCGCAGGGGATGTCGGGGTCCACCTCGCAGACGCCGTTCTGGGAACCACCGCAGGGGCCGTTCAGTAACTGCTTGGAGCAACGGGCAATCGGGCAGATGCCGAAGGTGAGGCCCAGGATGCAATCGCCGCAGGCCTGACACCGCTCTTCCCACACCCCCTGCTCGACCGGCAAGCTCAGGGAGGTGGTGTTGAGGCCCGGCAGGGTCAGCGCGTCGGGGAACCGTTCGTTCATCGCCTGCACCCCGATGCCGCAGGCCAGGCTGAGCACCACGTCGTACTCTTTCAGCTGCGGCTGCAGCGGGTCGATGTACTCCCACTCACACTGCCGCTGCACCGTGACCTCGTCCACCTCCATCGAGTGGCCTTCCAGCTTGCTCTTCATCCGGAGCGCGGAGGCCAGGATGCCGACCTCCTTCTCTCCCCCGGCAAAGCAAACGGTCACACAGGTACCGCAGCCGACGATCAACACCTTCCGGGCGTCACCCAGAAGTCCCATGATCTCCTCAAGCGGTTTCTGCTCACCGACAATCATCGTGCCCTCCGTTCTAATGTTCGACGTTTGACATTTGACGTTGGACGCTTGACATTGGACGACCAGGCCATCACATTCCCTATTCCGTATGCTGCGCATCGCGCAGGGGGTTGGGTCCCAGTTCCCGCACCGTCTCCGTCATCGCTTCCACCGCCTCGGCGAACTGGACGGCCATCGCCGAGGATAGGTTCACCATCCGCACCCGCTCTCCCCCCAGCCCGATCTGGTCGAGCAGGTCGGCCACGTACTTTACTCTTCGCTTGGCGTTGACATTACCTTCCAGGTAATGGCACTCCCCCTCCAGTCAGCCGGCCACCATCAGGCCGTCCACCCCGCGCTCGAAGGCGTGGAGCATCTCCCCCACCTCCACCCGGCCGGAGCAGGGCACCTCGACGATGCGGATACTGGGAGCGTATCGAAGTCGCATCGCCCCGGCCAGGTCGGCAGCAGCATAGGCGCAGTAGCGGCAGCAGAAAGCCAGGATCCTCGGCTCAGATACGCTTTTCTCTGCCATTCCCATCCCCTCATTCAATGATCAATGCCACTGTGGAACTGTTGTTAATTGGCCATTGGCCATTCCACAAGCGCTGCTACTTTCGCCTCTATCTGCACATCCCGGTAATGGAGCAACTGGATCGCCTTGGCCGGGCACTCGCCGACGCACACGCCACAACCGTGGCACTGGGCCGGCTCGATATAGGCCGCGCCGACGACCTCCCCCACCCCGATCAGGTCGGCCCGGATCTGCGGCACGTGATAGGGACAGATGCGCACACACGTCAGACAGGCGACACACCTCTCCGGCTCCACCTGTGCCACGACCCCACCCACCTCCAACACATCGCGGCTCAGGATCGTCGCCGCCCGGGCCGCGGCCGCCTGCGCCTGAGCGATGGTCTCCCCCAGGAACTTGGGGTAGTGCGCCATCCCGGCGAGGAAGAAACCGTCGGAGGCGAAATCCACCGGCCGCAGCTTGACGTGGGCCTCCAGAAAGAACCCGTCCAGGTCAACCGGCACCTTAAGCCGGGCCGCCAGCTCCTGCGCCCCCTCGGAGGGCACCACCGGCACACTCAGCACCACCAGGTCCGGCCGGAGCACCATCTCCCGCCCCAGGATCGGCTCCCACACCCTCACTTCCAACGAGTTACGGCTTGCGAGTTGCGAAACGGGGCCTTCGCCCCTCGCACCTCGCACCTCGGGCTTGTGCTCATCGTCATATCGGATGAACATCACCCCCGCCCGGCGGGCCTCCTCATAGATGCGCTCTTTGAAGCCATAGGTACGGATGTCCTTGTAGAGGACCGTCACCTGGGCTTTGGAGTTGCGCCGCTTGAGCATCAGTGCGTTCTTGAGGGCGGTGGTGCAGCAGATGCGGGAGCAGTACCGCTCCGCCGGCCCCACGCACTGAATCATCACCACCGAATCCGGCAGGTCCTTCCCCTCGGCCAGTCGCTGCTCGAACTCCTGTTGGGTCAGGATCCGGGGATCGGTTCCGTAACCGTACTCCGGCCCCCGATACTCCACCCCGCCGGTGGCGACGATGGTCACCCCGTGGTGGACCTGGAACTCCCCCCCCGGGCCGCGCAGGAGGGAGGTAAAATGCCCCACGAACCCCCCCGTCTCCACCAGCTCCGTGTTCAGGTAGACGGTGATCAGGGGTTCCGCCTGGACGCGCCTCACCAACTCCTGGGCATAGGCCCGGGGATCCAGCCACATCCGCTCCCCGCTCCCAGTGGCCTCCTGAAGGGAGTGACGCAGGCGGAGGAGATTGCCCCCCAGGCGGTCCGACCGCTCCACCAAATGAACCGGAAACCCCTGACGGGCCAGGGTCAACGCCCCGTTCATCCCCGCCGCCCCACCGCCGATGACCAGGGCCTCCTTCCACACCGGCACTTCGGTCTTGTGCAACGGCTCCAGCCGGACGGCCTTCGCCACCGCCATCCGCACCAGGTCCTTGGCCTTCTCGGTGGCGACGTCCCAATCGTCGGGATGCACCCAGGAGCAGTGATTACGAATGTTGGCCATCTCGAACAGGTTGGGGTTGAGCCCGGCCTGGCAGATGGCATCCTGGAAGAGCGGCTCGTGGGTCAGGGGACTGCAGGAGGCGACCACCACGCGGTTGAGCCCCAACTCCTGCGTCACCTCGGTGATGTGTCGGATGGCATCCTGGGAGCAGGAATAGAGGTTGTGCTCCGCGTGAACGACCCCCGGCAGCGTGGCAGCGTATTCGGCCACGGCGGGCACGTCCAGGAACCCGCCGATGTTCGTCCCACAGTGGCAGACGAAGACGCCGACCCGTGGCTCCTCCTGCGTCACGTCCCGCTCCGGCGGGTAGACCGCCTCCGCCGTCCGGGTCCAACGGGCCGGGGCCAGCAACGCCCCTGCCAGGCCAGCCGCCCCGCTGGCCTCCACCACCGATTCGGGGATGTCCTTGGGCTCCCGGAACGAACCCAGGGCGAAAACGCCCGGCCGGCTGGTCTCCAGCGGCGCGAAGGGGGCGGTGCGGCAGAAGCCGTAGTCATCCAACTCGACCCCCACCCGCTGACCCAGAGCGCGAGCCCCCTCTGGCACCTCCATCCCGACCGCCAATACCACCAGGTCGAACTCCTCCTCGCAGATGGCAGATTGTGGATTGTGGATCGCGGATTGCGATCCGTCGTCCGTGGCCACGTACCGGAGGATCAGGTTGTGGGTGCGGGGGTCCTCCTTGACCTCCGAGACCCGACAGCGGACGTAGCGGATGCCGTACCGCTCCCGGGCCCGACGGTAGAACTCCTCGTACCCCTTGCTGAAGGTCCGCATGTCCATCAAGAAGACCGTGACCTGGGTATCCGGCTCGTGTTCGATGGCCAGGATGGCCTCCTTGGTGGCGTACATACAGCAGACGGAGGAGCAATAATCGTGCTTCTGATCCCGGGAGCCGACGCACTGGATAAAGGCGATCCGCTTGGGGGTCTCGCCGTCCGAAGGTCGGCGGACGTGTCCGTGGGTAGGGCCGGCAGCGTTGAGAAGGCGCTCGAACTGGAGGGAGGTGACCACGTTGGGATAGCGGCCCCATCCGTACTCCCCCGATTCCCCGGCGTCGTAGGCCGCGAAGCCAGGGGCCAGGAGGATGGCACCGACCTGGACCTCCCGAACCTGCTCCACCATATCGTGGTCGATGGCCTCCGCCTGGCAGGTATAGACGCAACTGAGGCACTCTGAGCAGATGCCGCAAGCCAGACACCGGGCCGCCTC
>DQUX01000040.1 GCA_015662065.1 Anaerolineales bacterium
GTTTCGTATTTTGAGCAGTTTGTGTGGGATTTGGAGCAGCGTGGTGTTTCCGACATTGATATCCCCGTGTTGGTCCTTGGCATCAATCACAAGTAACGAGTACGAGGCGTACTAACCTCGCCGTTGGGCGGCAGTACCAATTGGGGAGGGGGACCATGCCGGTCGTTTCCGGTCGGGTGCTCAAAATCCTGGCCGCGGTGACGTGGTATGCAGGAGGGGCGGTGCTGCTGGCCAAGGGGAGCAGCCTTCTGATCGAGGCGGATGCACTGGCGCCCGGTCGGGCCTGGCAGTGGCTGGTTCCCCCGGTTGGGCTAGTGGTTGGGGGGCTGAAGGCACGGTTCATCTTCAGCAAAAGCTGTCGAGAAAACCTGGATAGGATAGAGGGTTTAGATCGGCCTAAGGTCTGGCAGTTCTTCCGACCGGGGTTCTTCGCGGCGCTGGCGGTCATGGCCCTGGGGGGCGCGACGCTGTCCAGACTGGCCCATGGCAACTACCCCTTCTTGATTGGGGTGGCGGCGTTGGACCTCAGCATCGCGACTGCTCTGTTGGGGAGCAGCTATATTTTCTGGATCAGGAGGCAGGAATGACCGAGAAGAAGAGGAAAGGAAGCCTCTGGGAGACGGCAAAGAGCATTCTCTACGGCATGGCTGGCCACGACATGGCCCGCTTTGCCCTCAAGACGCGGGGGAGCATGGAGCATCTCTTCATCCTGATCACGATGGGGGACCTGTTGGGTGTCCCCATTCTCCCCCCCTACTATTCCCTGCGCTTGCTGCCGTACGTCGTTCCCCAGATCAGCACCTGGAAGCGGCGTATGCTGCGGGAGCGGGACCTGACGGACGCGCTGGCGTGAAGGAGGCAAGAGGCAGGAGGCAAGAGACGTCCTGTGTTCTGCGTCCTGCATCTTGTATCCTGCATCCCGCATTCTGAAAGGAGGCCAAGTTGTCCCTGGCACGCATCTTCCAAGAGAACCCTGAACGGCGCTATATCATGTTCGGCGGCAAGGGGGGGTTGGGGAAGACCACCTTCTCGGCGGCCACCGCCTATTGGCTGGCCCAACAGGGATACAGGGCCCTGGTCTTCTCTGTTGACCCCCAGGCTTCCCTTTCCGACATCTTCCAGCAGGACATCTTCGGCAAGGGAGCAGTGGAGATCATACCCAATCTCTTCGCCCAGGAGATCGACGCCGACCGGCGCATTCGGGAGTATCAGGACGAGATTCGTCAGAAGATCAGAGATATGTACGGCCTGGAGAAAGTGCCGGATGAGATCGAGGACTACATCCAGGCCGCCGCCGCCGAGCCGGCGATGGAGGAGAGCGCCATTTTCGACCAGGTGGTGGACATCGTCGTCGGCGGCGAGTACGATTACTACATCTACGACCTGGTGCCGTTGGGCCACGCGCTGTACTACCTGAGCATGGCCAGCGTGTACGATCAGTGGATCCAGAAGATCACCAAGCTGCGGGAGGAGATGGAGGAGTATGCTCAAGTTGCCGCGCTCCTGCAGCGAGAGGATGAGATGGAGGAGGACAAGATCCTGGCCGAGTTGCAGGACATCCGGTACCGGATCAGCACTTCCTCCAGTATCCTGACCGACCGGGAGAAGACCGCCTTCTTTTTCGTCCTGGTGCCGGAAGAGATGGTCCTTGTGGACACCAAGAAGGCGGCGGGGCTGTTCGCCAAGTTCCAGGTGCCGATCTCCGGCTACATCGTCAACCGAGTGCTCCCGCCGGAACTGGAGGCGCAGGAGATCCCGGAATACCTCCGCCACCGCATCCATATGCAGAAGAAGTACCTGGCCGAGATCGACCGGCTCTTCGGCAATGAGGTGCTCGCCCGCATCCCGGAGTTCGAGCGGGATATCACCGGGCTGGATATGATTCAGCGTATGGCGGAGGCGATGTTCGGAGGTGCGGCATGATCCAGGAGACGATGCGTCAGTTCGTGGAGGAGCATCCCGACCTGAAATACAGCTTCTTCGGCGGCAAGGGCGGGGTGGGCAAGACGGTGATGGCCGGGGCGGCGGCGCTCTGGTTCGCCCGGCAGGGCAAGCGTACCCTCCTGGCCTCCACCAATCCGGTCCACTCCCTCACGGGGCTCCTCGGGCAGGACGTCTTCGGCCAGCCGACGCTGGTCGAGGGGGTGCCCAATTTCTGGGCCTATGAGATCGACACCCGGGATACCATCGAGCGATCGAAGAAGGAGATCCGCGAGAAGATCGAGTGGTTTCTCAAGTACGCCGACATCAAGACGAAGGCCGACGAGTTCGTGGAGTCGGCCACGATGAACCCGGCCTTCGAGGAGTCGGCGATGTTCGAGAACAT
Organism: Anaerolineales bacterium; assembly: GCA_015662065.1. Lineage (GTDB taxonomy): Bacteria > Chloroflexota > Anaerolineae > B4-G1 > DUEL01 > SZUA-1492. The sequence continues at coordinate 2,327 of DQUX01000040.1, forward strand.
GATCGACCTTATGTTTGAGGACGACTACGAGGTCTACGTCTTCGACACCGCCCCCACGGCCAACGCCCGCCGGTTGCTCGGAATGTCCAGCGTCTACTCGATGTGGGTCAACAAGATGGTCCAGAGCCGGGAGGAGGCGATGAGTCTGCGGGAGCTCCTCTCCTACAGCAAGAAGAAGCAGGAGAGGGACCCGCTGATGGAGTATCTCCTCCGGTTCCGGGACCGGATGCAGCATGCCAAGGAGCTTCTGACCGACGAGTCGAAGACCGCCTTCTTCTTCGTCACCCTGCCCGAGGCGCTGCCCATCGCGGTGATCCGCCGTTTCATTAACTGGTTCAACGAGTTCGGCATCCCCGTGGGTGGGGTGGTGGTGAACATGCTGCTCGAGCCGGAGGCAGTGGGGGAGAACCCACCCGAATTCGTCCGCAACCGGGTCGCTATGCAGGCGGAATATATGGAGCAGATCTGGCGGTTCTTCCCAGATGTGCGGGCGCTCGTTCCTCTGTTTGAGACCGAGGTGCAGGGCGTGGAGATGCTGGAGCGGACCGCCCAGCGGCTCTTCGCCTGAGGTCAAGTAAAGAGCGGAGTGGATAGGGCACCCCTGCCGGCCGGGCCTGCTGGCGGGGGTGCCCTTTCCCAGGAGGTGACGATGGCTCAAGAACTGCTCCTGCTGTTGGTCGGGCTTGCCTACGCACTCATCTTTCGGCTCCTGGCGTGGGTGCGCCGGGAGGGCTTCTCTGCTCAGTTCATCCTGGAGGCCGTGCTCCTCACCCTCGTCGCGGCGGGCCTCTCCTTCCTAGCGGGCATTCGTCTGGACCCTATCCTCTTCGTGTTGCTGGTCTACCTGGTGACGATGCGGGCGCGGCTGCTGGTGGATGTGGCGAACCTGGTCGCCCGCTCCGGCCGGTTTGGGCCGGCGGAGCGGTTCTACGGCCTGGCCTGGCGGCTGGGGCCCGATGCGGTCGGTCGTCAGGTGATCGCGACGAACCAGGGGGCCGCCCTGATCCTGGAGGGGCGGGTCGCTGAGGCCATTCCTCTCCTGGAAGGCGTGCTGGAGGCCCCCCACCTCCCTCCCAAATACGCCGCCGCCGCCCACTACAATCTGGGCGTGGCCTACCGGAGCCAGGGGGAGACCCGGAAGTCCAAGGAGCACCTGCACGCCGCCATCGAGGCACTGCCCGGTTCCATCTACGCCCGACGGGCCCAGGCGCTGCTGCGAAAGCGCGCCGGGCGGAACGCAGACAAACGTAGATGACGTAAGCGCACTCCCGGTCACCTCCGGCTTTGCGGGTCTGGCTTAGGGGAGTATAATGGGGGTATGGCTCTCCTGCTGATCGTCGTGGTGGGGGTGCTGGTGGGGGCGGTGGTCAACCGGTTGGGGACCGACCTTCCGGCCCGCCACCCGCCGCGCCGCCCCCGCTGCCCCTACTGTGGTCATCCTCGACCCTGGTACCACTGGGTGGCCCTCCCGGCCTACATCGTAGGCCGGGCACGCTGCCCCCACTGCTCGGCCCCGATCTCCATCCGGTACCCCCTGACCGAACTGACCCTGGGCTTCCTCTTCGGCTACCTGTATCTGCACTACGGCCCGACCCCTCGGTTTGGTTTCCTTACCGCCTACACCACAATCTTCTCCTTGGTGGCGATCACCGACCTGGAGCGACGGTTGATCCTCAACGTCGTCATCCTGCCCGCGATGGGGCTGGCGATCGTCGGCTCCTTCTTCACCGACCACGTGACATGGTGGAGCGCTCTGCTGGGGGGGCTCATCGGGTATCTCTTTTTCCTGGTCGCTGCCCTGGCCGGCAACCTCTTGGTGGGGCCGGGGGCGTTGGGAGGGGGAGATGTCAAGTTGGCCGGCTTCGTCGGCCTGGTGGTCGGTTTCCCGTTGATCATCGAGGCCCTGGTGCTCACCATCCTCGGCGGCGGGTTGATCAGCCTGCTCCTGCTCGTCACGCGTCTCCGGTCCCTGCGCGACCCCATCCCCTACGGCCCGTTCTTGATCATCGGTGGGTGGGTGACGATGCTCTGGGGGATGGAGATCGCCCGGTGGCTGCTGTACCGCGCATAGGCCGCTAAAGCGCTGGGCACCTCCGCGCGGCGTGAGCCGGAGAGAGAAACCGGCGGAGGAGGTCGGGGGTGCCGACCGGCGGGCGTGGCGGAGCCTGTTTTGGGGGGCCGGTCTCTTGCTGAGTGTCTTGGAGGCGGTTATGAGGTCAGGGAAAGGGAGGGGGGATGTTTAAGAAAGGGGATGCGGTTGTGCACCCGGTCTGTGGGGCCGGTGTGGTGGTGGGTCTTGAGGAGCTGCGGCGGCACGGGGGTCTCCGGCGGTACTACCAGATCCGATTGCTGGGTCAGTCGGCCACCAGTCTGATGGTCCCGGTCAAGAATGCGGAGCGGGTGGGGCTGCGGCTGGCGATCTCCCCCTCTAAGCTCAGCCAGGTCTGGCAGGTGTTGTGCAGTGCTCCCAACGCCCTGCCCGCCGATCATAAGACCCGGTATGAATTGCTGGAGCACAAACTTCAGGCCGGAGACGTCCTTCAGACGGCGGAGGTGGTGCGGGACCTGGCCTGGCGGCAGCAGCAGAAAAGCGGCCTGACCGGTCGGGGAAAGCAGATCTACCAGAGAGGGATGACACTCCTGGCGAGTGAGATCGCGGCTGCGCAGGGGATCGAGTTGGCAGACGCCACGGTTCAGGTCAGGGCCAGGCTGAGCCAGGGAACGTCTCCGAAGGCGGCCGTGTGATCCGGGCGCATCGCGATCTGCCCAAAAGCCGCCGTTTTCGGCCAAAGTCGCGGGGCACAGACTCCCTCAGGGCATAATCGGTAGTTGAGAAAACTCGCTCTAGTACCTTACCAAGGTGGTTGTGATCGGTTGGACCCTTTCCGCCTGGCGGCTGAAAGCCGCGGCTACGGGTAGCCAGGCCCCCCCTTCGCGGGCTTCTCCTGCCCGTACGAA
>DQUX01000156.1 GCA_015662065.1 Anaerolineales bacterium
AGACGGTCATCGCGCCGCCCCCCACCGTGGCCCGCCCAGCCAAGCCCGCCCGTAAGAAGCGGCGCCGATGGCCCTGGGCCGTGGCCGGGGTGGTTGCCTTGCTCTGCCTGATCCTGCTGGTCCTGAGCGCGATCTCGGAGCACGGGCAGCAAACCGTCCCCCCCCCTGGCGGCGAAGAATCTATGCAGCTCTTGGAGAGCGCGAGAGCGGCACAGGAGCAAGGGAACCCGATCCGTGCCCTGAACCTCTACAAGCAGGCCCAAGAGGCCGATCCACAACTGGTGGAGGCCTACCTGGAAGCCGGTGCCCTCCTGGCCAAGATGGGAGAGATGGACCGGGCATTGGACGTCTATCTACAGGGATTGGCGGCCAATCCCGACCATCCCCTTCTCCACCAGCGGGCAGCAGAAACAGCCACCCTGCTGGAACGATGGGACGAGGCCCACGCACAGGTCGATTGGATGCTGCGGGAGATGCCGGAAGCCCCCCTATCCCACGCCTACGCCGGTCTGCTCCTGCTGGCCGAGGGAAGCCCGTGCGAGGAGGCCCGCCCCGAGTTGCAGGCCGCCCTGGAACTCGACCCCGACCTGCCCTGGGCCCACTACGGCCTGGCTCTCTGCCATCTCCAGGAGGGGAATCGAGAGGCGGCACGGGGCGAATTGGAGTTCGTCCTCGGCCAGGAGGAGACGTCTCCCCCTCTGAGAGCACGCGCTGAGCAGTGGCTGGCGGCGCTTGAGATGGGGGTGAAGGGCATCATCGAGCGGGAGTTCCAGGCCCTGCTGGAGCTGTCCACCGAGATACCGGAGGAGGACGGCCTGCGAACGATCTTCGAGGACCTGCTCGACCAGGTCAAGATCGCCTGGGAAGCAGGAGAAGAGGAAAGGGCCACCCAGATCCTCCAAGACACCCGTCGGTGGGTGGAGGACCACCGGGATGCCTTGGGTGACCCGCTGGCCGAGGAGCTGATCCGCCATCTGGAGCGGATCATCCACCTGGCAACCGAACCGCCTGGTCCTTGATACCCGCTGTGATGTCTGCCCCTTGACGTCTCACGTTTGACGCTATATGTTCACGTTCCCATCCCATCACGAGGTAGCACTATGCGCACACCCTTCATCGCCGGCAATTGGAAGATGCACAAAACGATCGAGGAGGCCGTCGCCCTGGTGACCGATCTGCAGGGCCTGCTGGAGGGGATCCAGGGAATCGAGGTGGCGGTCTGCCCCCCCTTCCCCGCCCTGGAGGCCGTCCGCCGGGTGTTGGAAGGCTCCCCCCTCCGGATCGGTGCCCAGAACATGCACTGGGAGGAGGCCGGGCCCTTCACCGGCGAGGTCTCCCCCCAGATGCTGGCGGGCCTGTGCGACTGCGTGATCCTCGGCCACTCGGAGCGGCGTACCCTCTTCGGGGAGACCGACGAGATGGTCAACCGGAAGCTCCACGCCGCCCTGGCCCACGGGCTGACCCCCATTCTCTGCGTGGGGGAAAATCTGGAGCAGAACCGGGCCGGGCGGACCGAGGAGGTCGTCGGCGCCCAGGTGCGGGCCGCCTTTGCAGGTGTGGAGGCCGACCAGGCCCTCGCCGTCGTCGTCGCCTACGAACCCATTTGGGCCATCGGCACCGGCATCCCCGCCCATGGGCCGGAGGCCGCCCGCATCATCGGCGGGGTGGTCCGCGCCACCCTGGCCGATCTCTACAGCGACCCGGTTGCCCAGGCCATCCGCATCCAGTATGGCGGCTCCGTCAAGCCGGCCAACATTGCCGAGTTCTTGCAGGAGCCGGAGATCGACGGAGCGCTGGTGGGCGGGGCCAGCCTCCGCGCCGAGGACTTCGCCGCCATCGTGCGGGAGGGCCTGAAGGCCCACTCCAGGTGAATTTTCTCACCACGGCGACACGGCGGCAGTCTCCCTCCAGAGTGTTGTTGGTGAATGATGGTAGGAAACTACCCCAGTATGGACTGGATTCCTTTCCTCTGGTTCGCCGCCGCGCTGGTCCCTCTGCTGCTCCTGGAACGCTGGATCCACCGCCATCTCCAGGGGGTCGCGCTGCTCCTGACGGGCGACCCCGAGGTGGCGGTCTGGCTGTACGCTTTGCCGCTGCTGCCCGGCGTGGCCCTTCACGAAACCAGCCACGCCCTGGCGGGCTGGTTGGTAGGCGCGCGGGTGGGCCGCATCTCCATCCTCCCGGCGCGGAAGGGGGAGCGCATCCAACTGGGGTTCGTCCCGGTGGAGGCGACGGGGCCGCTACAGACCAGCCTCATCGGCCTGGCCCCATTGATAACCGGCTGCCTGGCCCTGCTTCTGATCGGCCAGTTGGGGCTGGGGCTTGGCCCGGTCGGGGCGGCGCTGGCGGCAGGGGAGTGGGATAACGCCCTGGCCGGGCTGGCGCAGGTCGCCCACTCCCGCGACGTCTGGGTATGGGTCTACCTGGCCTTCGCCATCAGCAACACCATGCTCCCCAGCCGCTCCGATATGCGGGCATGGCCCGTCATCCCGCTCTTCCTGCTGGTCGTGGGAGGGCTGGTAGCCGCGCTGGGACTGGGGCCGAGGCTGGCCCTCTCCCTCGCCGGCGCGCTCCGCTGGCTGGCCGTCGCCTGCGGCCTGACCCTCCTGATCGACCTCCCCTTCGCCCTCTTGATCCTGGCAGCGGAGCGCGGGCTGGAACGGCTCAAGGGGATGCGGGTGGAGTATCGGTAGCAGTAGACAATAAGAGATAAAGGGATAGGAAAATGGCTGAGACAACGCGACCGCAAGGGCTTTACTTCGAAGAAATGGCCGTCGGCGACGTGGCCGAGAGCCCCCGGCGGACCATCACCGAGCAGGACATCCTGCGCTTCGCCGATCTCTCCGGCGACGACAACCCCCTCCACACCGACGCCGAGTACGCCAGGACGACCCCGTTCGGCCAACAGATCGCCCACGGCCTGCTGGGGCTGTCGGTCGCCAGCGGCCTGGCCTGGCAGACCGGCTTTGTGAAAGGAACGGCGGAGGCCTTTATCGGCCTGGATTGGAAGTTCCGCGCCCCCATCTACATCGGCGACACGATCCGGCTCCGCGCCGAGGTGAGCAAGAAGAAGGAGATATCCCGCCTGGGAGGGGGCTTCATCATCTTCTCCGTCACCCTCCTTAACCAGCGGGACGAAGTGGTTCAGAAGGGCACCTGGACCCTCCTAGTCCGGTCCCGGCCCACGGAGGCCCGGAAACGATAGGCGAGAAACAATGAGCCCCCTACCCTCCTATCTCCACCCCATCACCGCCCCCACTCCCTTCCCGGTGGGACCGGTGAACCTGTACCTGGCTGAGGGGGACCCCCTCACGCTGATCGACACCGGACCGCGCTTCGGCCCCGCTCGGGAGGCGCTGCGAGAGGGGCTGGCGGCCCTGGGCTACCGCCCCGCCGACCTGGGCCGGATTCTTCTCACCCACATCCATGGCGACCACTGCGGGCTGGCCGCGGAGCTGGCAGGGAGCAGCGGTGCGGAGGTGCTGACCCACCCGGCCAACTTCCCCCAACTGGCCGACTACGCCGACGAGCGAGAGCGACGGATAGCCTTCTACAGCGCGTTGATGCAGGAAGCCGGGATGCCGCCGGGGGGGATCGCCCAGATCGACCGGGTCCAGCGGGGATACGGGCGGTTCGCCGAACCGGTCCGGCCCGATGGCCCGCTGGAGGAGGGGATGACAGTCCGCCTAGGGGGAGAGGAATGGCAGGTGCTCCACACCCCCGGCCACACGGGGGGGCTGATCTGCCTCTACCAGCCCCAGCGACGGCTTCTGCTCTCCAGCGACCACCTCCTGCGGGACATCTCCTCCAACCCCATCGTCGAGCCGCCCGCCCGGGAGGGAGGGGAACGACCGCACCGGCTGCTGGATTACCTGGCCCAACTGGAGCGGATAGCCCGGCTGCCGACGGAGGTGGCCCTGCCGGGCCACGGCCCGCCCATCACCGACGTGCCGGGGCTGGTCGCCAGCCGGCTGGCTTTCCACGAACAGCGGGCCCGGCAGGTGCTGGAAGCACTGCGGGATGGTCCCTGCACCATCTACCAGATCACCCTAGCCCTCTTCCCCGAACTGGACCCCATCAACCGTTTCCTGGCGATCTCCGAGGTCATCGGCCACCTGGACTGGCTCCAGGTGCAGGGGTGGGTGGAAAGTCAGATAGAGGAGGGAGTCCGGTGGTGGCGGTCAGTCTAAGAGGAGGGGCCGACCAGTTCCTTACGCCTGGAACTCCTGCAACTCGCCGGTGACCATGAAGATCACCCGCTCGCAAATGTTGGTCACCCGGTCCGCGATGCGCTCCAGATTGTGGCCCACCCACAACAGCCAGGTCGCCCGGGTGATGATGCGAGGGTTCTCCACCATAAACACCAACAGCTCCCGGTAGATCTGGTCGTACAGGTGATCGATCTCGTCATCCCGCTCCGCCACCCGAGTGGCCAGCTCTGGGTCCTCCTCGACGTAGGCCCTGAGGCTTTCCCGGATCATCTCCTGGTCAATCCGGGCCATACGGGGGACGTCGATCAACGGCTTGATGTGGGGCTTGTCCGCCAGGCGGGTAGTCAGCACCGCGATCCCCGCGGCGTGATCCCCCATCCGCTCCAGCTCGATGGCGATGTGAATGGCAGCGATGATCGCCCGCAGATCGCCAGCCGTCGGCTGCTGGGTGGCGATGAGTCGCAGACACTGCTCCTCGATGTCGAAGCGGAGGCGGTTGACAGCCTCATCACCGGCGATCACCCGCTCCGCGCGGGCCACATCCCGCTCCTTGAGCGCCTCCACCGCCTCGGCGATAGCGTCGGCGACCACCCCGCCCAGCCGCAGGACGTTCTCCTGAAGCGCGCGTAGTTCCTGTTCAAACAGACTCCGTGCTCGTGTCGCCATCTGCCCCCCTCCTCTCAGCCGAACCGGCCCGTCACGTAGTCCTCCGTCAGCCGCTGCGCCGGGCGGGTGAAGACCCTGGCCGTCTCATCATACTCTACCAGTTCACCTAGCCAGAAGAAGCCGGTGTAATCGGAGACGCGGGCGGCCTGCTGCATATTGTGGGTGACGATGACGATCGTATAGGTCCCCCGCAGTTCCCGCATCAAGTCCTCGATCCGCAGCGTCGCCAACGGGTCCAGCGCGCTGCACGGCTCGTCCATCAGGATCACCTCCGGCTCCACCGCCAGCACCCGGGCGATGCACAGCCGCTGCTGCTGCCCGGCCGACAGATCCAGGGCTGGTCGGCGGAGGTCCTCCTTGACCTCGTCCCAGAGGGCCGCGCCCCGCAGGCTTCGCTCCACCACCCCGTCCAGCGCCCGCCCCTGGGCCAGCCCCAGCACCCGGGGGCCGAAGGCCACGTTGTCGTAGATCGACTGGGGGAAGGGGTTGGGTCGCTGGAAGACCAACCCGACCCGCCGCCGCAGGTCCACCACGTCAGTCTGAGGAGCGTAGATGTCCTCCCCGTCCAGCAACACCCGGCCCTCGATACGGACACCGGGGATGGTGTCGTTCATCCGGTTGAGGCAGCGAAGGAAGGTAGATTTGCCACAGCCGGAGGGGCCGATGAGGGCGGTGATGTGCCGCTCCTGGATCCGAATGGTGACGTCGCGCAGCGCCTGAAGCCCCCCGTAGAAGACGTTGAGGTGGTCTGCTTCTATCTTCACCATCGATAGCCATTGTACTCCAGGTCAAGAGAGGCTGCAAGTGACCGCGGGGTCACCGAAGCCTCCGACAGATTTTCTCAGAAGCCGGTATTTCGAAACGGATCGGAGCGCCGGAATCAGGAATCCGGCGCTCCAAGGGAGACCCTTCACAAAGCCACGTCGGTTTTCCAGACAGGCTCTCAGTCGGTGGGAGTGACCGTCGGTGTGGGCACATCGGTGACCGCCGGCACCTCTGTCGGCACCGCCTCCTCGGTCGTCTCCGGCGTCGCGGTCAGCGTGGGCGTCACCGTCGGCGTAAACGTTGGGGTCAGCGTCGGCGCGACCGTTGGCGAGGGCGTCTCGGTCAGCACAGGCGTCGGCGTGGGCCTCGGCCGGGTCGGCGTCGGGCTCGGCGTGGGGGTCTCC
>DQUX01000187.1 GCA_015662065.1 Anaerolineales bacterium
CCGTGGTGCTGGTGGGCGACCACAACCAGCTCCCGCCCGTGGGGCCGGGCAACCTGCTCCGGGACCTGATCCAGACCGGTGCGGCGCCCACGGTGATCCTCGACAAGGTGGTCCGGCAGGCCGGCGTCCTGAAGGAAAACAGCACCGCCGTGCTCCGGGGCGAGGTGCGCAAGACCAGCGAGCCCGAGGCCTCCGGCCGGAGGGCGTGGTACCTGGTCGACCAGTTCACCGACCAGTGGGACGCGCAGCGGTTTCTCCTCGAGCTGTTCGAGAGCGTGCTGCGCGAGCGCCTGGGGTTCGACCTCGTGAGCGACGTCCAGGTGCTGACGCCGACCCACAAGGGCCCGCTCGGCACCCGCGCGCTCAACGAGGAGCTCCAGCGGCTGATCCAGAAGAAGCTCTGGGGCGTCGACGCGCCCGTGCCGAAGCCGGGCCGCAGGCCCAAGTTCCTCGTCCACGACAAGGTCATCCAGACCCGCAACAACTACGACCTGGGCGTCATGAACGGCGCGATGGGCATCGTGACCCACGTGGGGAGGGACGGGTCGCTCGTCGTCGAGTTCGACGGCATGCCGGTGGAGATAGAGGCCGGCTCGCCGAACCTCCAGGACCTGCAGCTCGCCTACGCGCTCACGATCCACAAGGCCCAGGGCTCCGAGTTCCCGTGCGCCATCGTCGTCGTGCACAAGGCCCACGCCTTCATGCACCACCGCAACCTCTTCTACACCGGCGTGACCCGGGCCAAGGAGACGGCGGTCGTCATCGGGGACCGCTGGGGAATGCAGAATTGCGCCAGGAAACGCCATCTCGACGAGCGGAAGACCTTCCTCTCGCTCCTTCTCGCCGACGAATCCCCTTCGCAGGGGTGCAGGGAGGAGCCATGAACGGACGAGTTTTTCCGGACATCGCCGACGCCCTGCGCTTGTTCCGCGAAAGGTTCTTCACGCGGACGGACCGGGTGGCGATCCTGGCCCCGTGGGGGAAGCCCTGCCCGGTCGATGCGGACGGCGTGCTGGACGACCTGCTGCGCACCCACGTGCTTGGCAGGGAGGCGCCGGAAGCCACCGTGCGCTACGCGAACCGCCGGGGCAAAGGGGTGATGAAAGGCCGCTTCCGCGTCGGGAGCTATACGCCGGCAACAGACGGAACCACCCGCTGGCTGTGCGTGGACTTCGACGGCCAAGGGCATGCCGACGCACTGGCCGATCCCGAGTCATGCGTGCGCGCCGCATACGAAGCATTTTCGTCCAGGGGGATACCGGTCTACATCGAGCGCTCCGGCGGCGGGCATGGCTGGCACCTGTGGTGTTTCTTCAACGAGCCCGTCCCCGCCAAGAAGGCGCGGAAGCTCGCGTTCCTGCTGTTGCCCGAGGACGCTCCCCTGGCGGACGGAGGGGTTGCGGACCCGCGCCGGGCACGCGGCATAGAAGTCTTCCCGAAGCAGAACCGGATCAGGAAGAACGGGTTCGGCAACCTCGTCTGGCTGCCCTGGTGGGCGGGAGCAGCGGAAAACGGGAACACGTTCTACCGTCCCGGGCCCGGCGGCGGGCTCGAACCTTTCGTGCCCGACACGCTCGAAACGGCCAGCGGAGAAACCATCGACAGGATCCTGAAAGAGGCCGAGCGCGACCGCCGGAAAGAGGCGGGAAAGACGGGAACATCGCCCGCCGCTTCGCCTGCGGGAAGCTGGTCCGAATGGCGGGAGCGGGCACTGGCAGCCCTCTCCCTGGAAGCCGTCTACGGTGAATGGCTCACCGGAAGGAGGTCCGGCGAGGGGTGGCTGGAGTGCCGTGACCCGGACTCGCCTTCCGGGGATCGGAACCCATCCGCCGGCGTCGCGGACGGTACGGGAGAGGCCGAACGCGGTTCCTTCCATTCCTTCATCTCCGGGCGGACGATCTCCGTGTTCGACTTCCTGGTCGAACGGGGCCAGGCGCGGGACTTCCGCGAAGCGGCGAGACGTATCGCGGACCTGTCCGGGGTGCCGCTCCCGTCCACGCCGGGTGGAGGACTTTCCGGCGTAACGACGGGCCGGAGGGGCCTTCCCGATATCCAGGTCAACAACCGGCAACTGCGCGACATCATCGCGGACGCCTGGAGCGCGGTCCGGCGGGCCAACGGAACGGGGCCTCCCTCCCACAGGCGAAAGCCGTTCCTGTTCCTGCGCTCGGGCGGCCTCGTGCGCCTTGCTTCCGGAGAACACGGCCCCCAGATCGAGCCGATGGACGAGCACGCGGTGTTCGGGATGCTCGCACGCGTGGCGAACTGGGTCCGGCTGACCGAAGAGGCCTGCATCGATACCTCTCCTGTCAGGGACGTGGCCCGGGACATGCTGGCGTACCCGGATCCTCGGCTACCGCTCCTGGACGCGGTGGCCGCGACCCCGGTCTTCGGACGCTCCGGGGAGCTCATAACGAGACCCGGATACCATCCTTCGGAGCGCCTCTGGTTCCAACCTGACGAGGACATGGATTGCCTTGACGTCCCCGAGTCGCCGACCGCGTCGGAGATCGAGCAGGCGAGATCATTGTTGCTCGACGAGCTGCTCGTGGATTTCCCTTTCGTGGACGAGGCCGACCGCGCCCACGCCGTTGCGGCGATGATCCTCCCCTTCGTCAGGCGCATGATCGACGGGTGTACGCCGATACACCTGGTCGAAGCCCCGACGGCGGGCTCCGGCAAGGGGCTCCTGTGCAACCTTGTCTCCGTCGTGGTCACCGGCAGGGTTTCGGACGGGCGGACCCTCCCGGCACACGAGGACGAGGCCCGCAAGATGCTCACGGCCGAGCTGGCCAAGGGAAGGCCGGTCATCCTGCTCGACAATGCCGACGAGCGCAAGAAACTCGACTGCCCCTCTCTAGCCTCGGTCATCACCTCCGAGAGTTGGACCGACCGTCTGCTCGGCAGGACGGCGATGGTGACCCTCCCCAACCGGGCGCTCTGGTTGCTTACGGGCAACAACCCGCGCCTGTCCCTCGAGATCGCCCGCCGCTGCGTGCGCATCCGCATCGACCCGCGAGTGGACCGCCCCTGGCGGCGCAGCGGATTCAGGCACCCGCTGATCATTGAATGGGCCCGGCAAAACCGCGTCCGGCTGGTCAGGGCGGTCCTCGTTCTCGTGCGGGCCTGGCTGGCGGCCGGACGTCCTATGCACGAACCCAGGCTGGGCTCGTTCGAGCGATGGTCGGGAGTGCTCGGAGGGATCCTCCAGGTGGCGGGCATCCGCGGTTTCCTGGGAAGCCTGGAAGAACTCTACGAAGCGGCCGATGTCGAGGGCCAGATGTGGCGGGAGTTCACCGCCGCCTGGTGGGAGGCGTTCCGCGACGAGCCGAAGAAGGTGGCCGAGCTGAACGAACTCTGCGAGCAGCAAGACCTGATGGTTTCCGTCCGCGGAGATGGGACGCCCCGCTCGCAGCAGACACGCCTTGGCAAGTCTCTCAGGAGTGCCAGGGACCGGGTGTTCGAAGGCTTACGGGTGATCCGCGTCCGGATGCACGGCAGGCACAAGGGCGGCAACTGCTACGCGTTGGTGCAGGAGGACGGCGGCCCGGCTCCAGGCCCGGATGCGGATCCCGAAATGGGGACGTTGGCCGGAAAATGGGGACGTTATGGGGACGTTGCCGACAGACGTCCCCATGAGGCAAGTAGTGAAATAACAGGCACTTGCGAGAGCAATGGGGACGTTGGGGACGTTGAAGGGGGTACTTACGCGCGCGCGAGCGCGCGCACGCATACGCGCGTGCGTGTAACCGGGCCAAACGTCCCCAACGTCCCCATGAATGACGCAACTCCTTGTAGCAACAGAGATTATCCAATGGGGACCTTCGCCGACGAGGTCCCCACGAGGTCCCCAAACGTCCCCATCGATTCAGAAGAACTCCTCGATCTCGCCAAGATACCGGAAGGCGACGAGCCGGAAGAACCGGAGCCCCCATGATCTTCGAGTTCCTGGAACGCGAGATGGAGGACTGAACCATGCTGGAGGTTATTACGATGACAGAACGCCACGCGACAACGCCGCCGTCCGGCAAAGACATCGCTCGTTTGATGCGGGATTTCGTCGGCCGGTTCATCGAGACCGTGAGGATGCCGGCTGGAAATACCGTGCGCCCCCTGGCGGCCTACTGGCTCGCCCCGGATGGAATACTGAATCACGTGCGTGTTGATACGTACCTGTGCCCGCGCAAGAAAGAGGACGGCCGTCCCCTCGTCGTCAGGATCTCAGTCAACCACTACGCCCTGGATGACCCTGAAGCGATCCTCAAACGGATGGGGTGGAGACCGTTTCTCAAAGGCAGACACCACGACTCGCCCGGTTGGAGTTTCGAGCTCTCGGTGCTCCCTGAAGAGCTGCGCGCCTTTGCGCCATGGGTCGCATCGCTGGCGGAAGCCCACGCGGCCGGTCGGGACTCCGTGGTCGGCCCAACCCCTTACCCGTGCCGTTTCTGGAACGAGGCGATCCTCCATTGCAACTACGCCTGGAGCAGTGCCGCGTGGCGGAAGGTGCAGGAATTCGAGAAAAGACGTGGGAGGCGTATCGAATGAGACCGGTCGAATCTGCCGTCATCGATACATGCCGCTCGCAGGCCACGGATGGGGAACCGGCCCTTTTCGCGGCCACGAACCTGGCTTTCTGGGAAACGGACAAGCCGCACTACTACGCCAGGGATGTGGGCATCGACGGAACCTGCTTCCGCAGGCTCGA
>DQUX01000071.1 GCA_015662065.1 Anaerolineales bacterium
CGGTTCGGGGAGGGAGACCACCAGTCGGACCTCACCGGGGCGGGTCATTCCGGCGTGCACCCGTGCCCATTCCTCGGGGTAGCCGGGAGAGGAGATGTGGTCCAGCGTGCGGAGCAGTGCTTCGTTTCGGTCCTGCTCATAGGCGACGAGGGGGGCCAGTTCCGCCTCGGCGGCCGCCAGTTCCTGCAGGCGATGGATCTGTTTCCACAGGCCCCACGTCAGCGTGCCGATCACCACCACGGCGGCCAGCCCTGCTGCGATCATCCCCCACGGTTCCTGCCGGCTCTTCTTTGTCTTCATTGTGGCGTTATGATACTGCATAACGGGGGGGGCGTCAAGTTGTGGTAAGGGTGGAAAGGCAATCGCCCAGGCAAATCTGCCTGGGCGGTGGTGCCGAAGGTGGGAGTCGAACCCACACGGCCATACGGCCACTGCGCCCTGAACGCAGCGCGTCTGCCTATTCCGCCACTTCGGCCAGCGCTCCCGGTGGAGCCACCGTTATTTTACCCGAAACAGGCCGTTTGTCAAGGCCGCTGGGCCTCGGCTTGGCTCACGATGACCCGGCGCGTCGCCACGTACCACCGATGGGCGGTGGCAAACCGGTCGGACGGGGCCATCAGCGGGCCGATCTGCACCCCCTGCACCTTCCGGCTGACGCCGTAGGTGTAGATCGGGTGGTAGAGGAAGATGGCAGGGACCTCCTCGGCGAACAGTTCCTGGAACTGGTGGTACAGCACCGCCCGCTGCGTCGGGTCCACAGTGATCCGGGCGGTCTCGATGATCTCACTGATCTGTCGGTGGTCCAGCCCGGCGTAGTTCTGGCCCATTGTGATCTGAGTCTGATGCCACAGCGGATAGGGGTCGGGGTCGCCTGCCAGCTCCAGTTCCACCAGCGCTGCCTGGTAATCCCGCCGTTCCAGCGCGTCCAGCACATCCAGGGGGGAGGCGGTGACCACGGTGACCTGGAGGTCCAGTTCGTTCCACTGTCGGGCCACCTCCTCGGCGATCGCTGTCTGGAGGGGGTCGGTGGAGGTCAGCAGGGTGAAAGCCAGCGGGTATCCCCCCTTGTTGCGAGCCATCGCCCCAGGGGGCAGCTCCCACCCGGCCTCGTCCAGCAGTGCCCGGGCCTGGTCTGGGTCGTAGGTGTACCGGCGGATCTCTTGGTCGTGCGCCCAGGTGCCGGCGATGATGGGGCTGTGGGCGACGATCCCCTGCCCCTCCAGCAGCCGCTCCACCATTCCCTCCCGATCCAGCCCGTAGAGAAGGGCCTGTCGGACCTCCTTTTCCTGGAAGAAGGGCAGATCATCCTCCCGGCCCAGGTTGAGGAAGATGAGGACGTGGCGGGCCATCTGGGCCGAGTAGAGGTTCAGGTCCTCCTCCTCCCGGGCCTGGGGCAGGTTCTCCAGCGTCACCTGGCCGATTCCCTCGACCTCCCCGGTCTGATAGGCGCGGAAGGCGCTCTGAGAGGAGGGGTAGAAGCGGAAGCGGATGTGCTCCAACAGAGGGTTCGAGCCGTGATAATGGGGGTAGCGCCGGAGAAGGATGGAGATGATCTCCCCCTCCTCCGCCTCGACCTCCTCGACCTGGAAGGGGCCGGTCCCCACGGGCGTCAGGTTGAAGTCCAGCCCAGGCAGGTCGGCGGCGCGAACCCCCTCCAGCAGGTGGGCGGGCAGGATCCCCACGGTGGTGTATTGCAGGAATGGCGCGAAGGGTTCGGAGAGGGTGAAGCGGATGGTGTAGTCATCCTCCTTCTCCACCCGCACCGTGCGCCAGAGGGCGCCAATGTCGGGCGGGCCGGGGTAGTCGGGGTCCTGCAGGAGGTCCACCGTGAGGAGGACGTCGTCGGCGGTGAAGGGGGTGCCGTCGTGCCAGCGCACGCCGGGCCGCAGGTGGAAGACGTAGGTGAGGCCGTCCAGTGAGATCTCCCAATCCCTTGCCAGGTCCGGCTCCACCTCCCCCCGGCTGTTGAGGCGGGTCAGCCCGCTGAAGACCAGCCGGCACAGGTCCTGGTCCACATCGTTGTAGGCGGAGAGGAGGGGATTGATGGCGTGGGGCGTCCCGGCCACACCCTCCACATAGGTCCCGCCGATGGTGGGGACCGTGGTGGTGGCATAGGTGCGGGCCAGGTAGGTCAGGAGGATGCCCACCAGCACGATCCCCGCGCCGATGAGCAGCACTTGCCAGCGGATAGAGCGGGACATAGTTCTGTTCCGGTTGAGCGATTCAGGCGAGAGGAGAAGTATCCGGGGAGATCCACCTTCGGAGCCCCACTTTCTCCACCCGTCAACCTGCCGTGCCGGTCACCACGGCGTTGATGATGGCGATGATGAAGAAGAAAACGGATAGCACGATGGTGACGATGAAGAGGGTGCGCTCAACCCCCCGCCGGGTGCGATAGATGGAGGTCTGTGAACCGCCAAACACCGATCCCATGCCACTGGAGCGGGTCTGTAGCAGGATGATGGCCACCAGTGCTGCGCCCAAGATGATCTGCGCGATATTCAGATAGGTACTCATTTCTCTGCGTTCCTCCCACCGGGTCGGGGGAAAGTGGGGTCCTCCCTCGCCCGGTTTTTGCGACGGCGGGCATTATAACACGCACCGCCCTCAGCAGCAAGCGTGGGTTTATCACTCTTCTGCGGAAAAGAGGGTGGGGGGAGCCTGGGGCGGCACCATGATGCGCAGGGCCCGAGGGACCACGCGCAGGCTCGCCGGTGTCATCCCGCCGGGATCGCCGTCCGCCTGCACTGCCACCGGCTTCTCCGTCCACACGGTGATCTGCCGCGCCTGTCGCTGGACGATCTGCGGGTCTCCCAGATGGCGGCCGCTGAAGAGCTTCGCCGCGTGGCGGAGGATGTAGGAGAGGCCCAGCCCCTTGAAGATGAAGACGTCCAGCAGGCCATCGTCCAGGCGGGCCCGGCGGGCCACCGGGAAGAAGGCGTACAGTTGGATGTTGCTGACCAGGATCAGGAGCGTTCGTCCCCGCACCGCCCGTCCGTCCAGCACCGCGTGGGTGCGCACGCCGGAGAACTCCCGGGCGAGGGTGATGGCGGCGACGGCGTAGGGGAGTGGCCCCAGCCGTTTGGTCCGCCGGTCGCGGGGCTCCAGTTCTGTGGTCACCTGGGCGTCGAAGCCGATGCCGGCCCACAACAGAAAGTACCGGTCGTTCAGCCAGCCCACGTCCACCGACCGCACCTGGCCCTCGGCCTGGGCGATGGCCGCTTCCCGCAGGCGGAAGGGGTGGGTGAGCATGTAGACGGGGAGGCGGAGTTGCCGGGCCCAGACGTTGCCGGTGCCTACCGGGAGGACCCCCAGGGCGGTCTCCGAATGGACCAACCCGTTGACCACCTCGCTCACGGTCCCATCCCCCCCGGCCACCCAGACCCCGTCCAGCCCTTCTCTGGCGGCCTGCCAGGCCAGGTCGGTGGCGTCCCCCGCCCGATGGGTGGTCTCGATCTCCACCGACCAGCCGCGTCGCGCCAGCTCCCGACGCACCCGTCTCAGTTCCCGCTTCACATCCCGCGGGCCTGCTGCCGGGTTGTAGATGATAAGCCCTTCCACACGGGGCATTATAACAGGGGAGAGGGGCTTCCGCAACCGGCCGGGTCGGGTGAGACTTGCAATTCCCCATAAACGCGGTACAATCCGCAGGCTATCAGCGGTGTGAGAGATCGGGATGACATATCGCGAGGCGATCGAGTACCTCCATAGCCTGACGGACTACGAAAAGCGGCGGATCGAGCGGTACGCGCCGGAGACATTGGACCTGACCCGCGTTGAGCGGCTGCTGGACAGGCTGGGCAACCCCCACCGGGCCTACCCCTCCATCCACATCGCCGGAACCAAGGGGAAAGGCTCCACCGCCGCGATGGTGGAATCCGCCCTGCGGGCCGGTGGCTACCGGACCGGCCTCTACACCTCCCCCCACCTCCACACCTTCCGGGAGCGTATCCGTGTAGGGGGGGGGCTCATCTCTCGGGAGGAGGTGGTCGCTCTGGTGGAGGAGCTCCGGTCGCTGATCGCCCAGGTGCCGGGGACGACCACCTTCGAGGCGATCACGGCGATGGCGTTCGCCTACTTCGCCCGCCAGGGAGTGGAGATGCTGGTGGCCGAGGTCGGTCTGGGTGGGCGGCTGGACGCCACCAACGTCCTGAAGCCGGAGGTATCCGTCATCACCTCCCTCAGCCTGGACCATACCTACCTCCTGGGAGAGACCCTGCCGGAGATCGCCCGGGAGAAGGCCGGTATCATCAAGTCGGAGGTGCCGGTGGTCAGCGCCCCCCAGCGGCCGGAGGCGATCCACGTCATCGAGGAGGTGAGCCGAAAGCGACGGGCTCCCCTGGTCGAGGTGGGGCGGGATTGGACCTGGGACCCCGGCCCCTTCGATCTGAAGGGGCAGGCCTTCGTCGCCCGCCGGGTGGGGGACGGCGGGGATGTGCTGGCCGGCGATTATTGGATCCCCCTGCTGGGCCGCCATCAACTGGAAAATGGGGTCGCCGCGCTGGCCGCCCTCCAGGTCCTGAGGGAGGGGGGAGTCGAGTTGCCCCGGCCGGTGGTGAAGGAAGGATTGCGCAGGGTGGAGTGGCCGGGGCGGATGGAGGTCCTGGGCCGGACCCCCCTGGCGGTGGCCGACTGCGCCCACAACCCGTACTCCGCCCAGGTCCTCCGGACCGCCCTGGAGGAGTGGTTCCCGGGTACGCGGTGGGTGCTGGTCTTCGGGGCCTCGGCGGATAAGGACATCGCCGGGATGCTGCGGGCGCTTCTGCCCATCACCGACTACCTGATCGTCACCCGCTCCGAGCACCCCCGGGCGGCGGCCCCCATCGAGCTGGCCGATGTCGCCGCCTCGGTGGGAGGCGGGGCAGAGGTAGCGGTCAACGTGCGCCGGGCCCTCCAGCGGGCGCTGGCAACGATGGATCCGGGCAGCGGCCTGCTCTTCACCGGTTCCGTCTTCTTGGTCGCCGAGGTCCGGGAGGCGTGGGCGGAGCGGAACGGGAATCCTCTGCCGGAGAACGATCGGTAGGGTAGATTCGAGATGGCGGATTCGAATCCGCAATCTGAATTCTTTTTCGGAGAGACGAACGGGCTATGACCTGGGACCGAGAGTGGGGAGAGTGGTGGATGCAGATGGGCTGGACCCAGCCCGGACCGTTCTCCTTTGACGAGTTTGAGTTTTTTGAGGATGAGGACCTGGAGGAGCTGACCGACGAGGTCATTGAGGGGCCGCTGTTGCCGCTGCGGGACCTGGTGTTTTATCCACGGATGGTCTCTCCCCTGATCGTGGGGCGGGACCGGTCGGTGGAGGCGGTGGAGGTGGCCCTGGAACGGGATGAACCCCTCATCGTCGTGGCCCAACGGGACCCGGAGGTGGAGGATGTGGGGCCGGAGGACCTGTACCCCTTCGGCACCGACGTCATCATCGGCCGCATGCTCCGTATGCCCGACGGCACGCTGAGTTTGCTGGCCCAGGGCCGACAGCGGGTTCAGATCCTGGAATACGTCCATCTGGAGCCCTACATCCGGGTGCGGGCGCTGTCCATCGTCGAGCCCACCGAGCGGACCCGCCTGATGGAGGCGCTGGTCCGCGCCGTGCTGGCCCTCTTCGAGAAGGTGGTGCAACTGAACCGCTCCCTGCCGGAGGACCTCTACGTTTTCGCCCTCAACATCCGGGAGCCCGGCTGGCTGGCCGACCTGATCGCCCAGAGCCTGAACCTGGAAAACGCCCAGCGGCAGGAGGTGTTGGAGACCCTTGACCCCGCTGCCCGCCTCCAGCGGGTCAGCGTGCTGCTGGCGAGGGAGTTGGACGTCCTGGAGCTGGAGGACGAGATCCACTCCCGGGTCCAGCAGGAGCTGGACCGCAGCCAGCGGGAGTACTTCCTGCGGGAGCAGATGAGGGCGATCCAGACGGAGCTGGGGGAGACGGATGCCTTCACGCGAGAGATCAACGATCTGCGGGAGCGGATGGCCCAGGCGCAACTGCCCGATGAGGTGCGGGCGCAGGCGGAGAAGGAACTGGGTCGACTGGCGGCGATGCCGCCGACGGCTCCCGAGGTGGGCATCATCCGCACCTACCTGGACTGGCTGCTGGAATTGCCGTGGATGAAGGAGACGGAGGACGACCTGGACCTGACCCACGTGGAGGAGGTGCTGGAGTCCCACCACTACGGGCTTCCCAAGGCCAAGGAGCGCATCCTGGAGTACATCGCGGTCAAGAATCTGGCCCCGGAGAAGATGCGCAGTCCCATTCTGTGCTTCGTGGGGCCGCCGGGGACGGGCAAGACCAGCCTGGGGCAGTCTATCGCCAAGGCGTTGGGCCGCAACTTCGTCCGTGTGAGCCTGGGGGGGGTGCGGGATGAGGCGGAGATCCGCGGCCACCGACGCACCTACATCGGAGCGCTGCCGGGCCGCATCATCCAGACGATGCGCCGGGCCAGGACGGTCAACCCGGTCTTTATGCTGGATGAGGTGGATAAGTTGGGGCTGGACTTCCGGGGGGACCCGGCGGCAGCGCTGCTGGAGGTGCTGGACCCGGAGCAAAATCACGCCTTCTCCGACCACTACCTGGAGGTCCCCTACAACCTCTCCAAGGTCTTCTTCATCACCACCGCCAACACCCTCGACCCCATCCCGCCGGCGCTGCGGGACCGGATGGAGATGATTGAGTTCCCCTCTTACATCGAGGAGGAGAAGATAGAGATCGCCCGTCGGTTTCTGATCCCCCGGCAGGTTGAGGAGCATGGGCTGGCGGAGCATCCACCCCATTTCACCGACGCGGCGCTGCGGCGCATGATCCGGGAGTATACCTACGAGGCGGGGGTGCGGAACCTGGAGCGGGAGATCGCCTCCGTCTGCCGCAAGGCAGCGCGACGGCTGGCCGAGGGAAAGAGCCCCATCCGACGGGTAACCGCCGAGGCGCTGCCCCGCCTCCTGGGCCCCCCCCGCTATCTGCGCGATCGGGCGGAGGGGAAGGACGAGGTCGGCCTGGCGACGGGGCTGGCCTGGACCGAGGCGGGGGGCGACCTGATGCCGGTGGAGGTGACGCTGATGCCGGGCAAGGGCGGCCTCACGCTGACCGGTCAATTGGGCGAGGTAATGCAGGAATCGGCTCAGGCAGCTCTCAGCTACGCCCGTTCTCGCTCCCAGGAGCTGGGCCTGCCCCCAGACATCTTCGAGAAGACCGACGTCCACATTCACCTGCCGGAGGGGGCGATCCCCAAGGACGGCCCTTCCGCCGGCATCACGATGGCCACGGCCTTGGTCTCCGCCCTCACCGACCGGGCCGTGCGGCGGGATGTGGGTATGACCGGGGAGATCACCCTCCGGGGCCGGGTCCTGCCCGTGGGAGGGCTTAAGGAGAAGGTCCTGGCTGCCCACCGGGCCGGCCTCAAGACGGTGGTCATCCCCCAGCGGAATGAACCCGACCTGGTGGAGATCCCCCGCCGGGTGCTGCGGCACCTGGAGGTGGTGAAGGTGGAGCGGATGGAGGAGGTGCTGGAGATCGCTCTCTTGAACACTGAGGGCGCTGAGGACACTGAAAGCACCGAAAACACTGAATAGCGCTGAGAACGCCGGGAGTTCAGTTTTTCAGTGCCAGGACTGGCGCAGTCTCATCGGTTCTCACCATCGCAAGTGCGCAAGCCCTGTCACAGAGTTTGGGGACCCTTTTCGTGTTCCTCTGTGCCTCTATGGTGTTTCGTTCGCCACAAGTGCGTAACCCCGTCGGTGTTCTCAGCGCCTCAGTGCTCCCCCCGCCCGGTAGATGAAATACTCCGTCTTTCGCCCCTCCGCCTTCTCTTCCACCACCACCTCATCCGCCCAGGCGAAGGTGTGTTCCAGCTCCGCCAGGAAGTCCGACGCCTGCTCCGCCGCCCACACGGCCAACACCCCACCGGGGGCCAGGAGGTCCTGCATCCGCTCCAGCGCCGGCCGACCGTATACCGCTGCGTTTTCCTCCAGCACCAGCCAGGTGGGGCCGTTGTCCACGTCCAGGAGGATCGCGTCGTAGGGACCGGTGGTCATCTCCAGGTAACGGGCCAGGTCCGCCACCACCACCTGCACTCGCTCGTCGGCCAGCGATTCCCCGTTCAGCGGGCCAAAGTGGATGCGGGCCCACTCCACGATGAGGGGCTCCACCTCCACCACCTCCACCCGCGCTACCCCCGGATGTTCCAGGACAGCCTGGAGGGTGTACCCCATCCCCAGCCCGCCGACCAGCACGCGCAGTCCCGACTGCCCTGGGCCGGGTCGAAGGACGCGCCTGCCCAGAGGCTCTAACCCCAGGAAAGCCAGTTGCCGGGCGGAGAGACCGTTGGTGCTGGCCATCAGGAAGACGCCGTTAAAGATGATCTCGTAGATGGGCTCCCCGTCGGCCTCCTCCCGCCGCCGCAGCACCACCTCCCCCCGCTCCGTCTCCTCCCGCGCCAGCACCACCGGTTCACTCACCGCTCCTCCCCCTCCGCGCCCCTCTCCCCCAGCATTCTTCGCGCAAACTGGTGCAGGGCGTAACACTCCAACGCGAAGGGCGGGAACCCCAGCATCCCCAGGATCGGCATTCGGAAGTAGTAGACCCCGAAGTCCAGCGGCCAGGGGAGGGTGTACCGCCAGCCGGCCATGGCCCAGTAGTTCCAGAACTCCCACAGCAGGCCGCAGATGCCCCCCGCTGCCAGGAGTAGGTAGATGGGCCGAGGGTTCCCCTCCTCCCAGGCCCGGTAGAGGGAGGGGGCACCCAGCGCCCGGTTGATCGGCTCCAAGAGGAGGATGAACCCCACCCAGACGAAGGCGAAAGTATAGGGGGTGATCTCCAGGGGGAGAAGCGGCGGGATGGTCAGGAAGGCAGTCCCCAATAGGAAGGAGAGGGAGAGCCAGAGGGAGGACATCTCCCGGGGCTGCCGCCGCGCGTTCCGAAACAGCCCCAGTCCGTCCAGCACGTCGGCCGTCTCGAAGATGCCGGGGAAGATGGTGGCGAAGGACCACAGGTAGGCCCAGTCCCGCGCCCAGGGGTTATCCGGCACGCCCACGTAGTACCAGTTGCGCAACCGGAGGTTATAGACCTCGAAGATCAGCCAGAGGCCGGCCGAGAGCCAGGCCAGCAGCAGCATCTCCCGGGGACGGTTATGGATCCAGGAGCGGCCCCGCAGCCGGAGGGAAAGCCCGTCGGCGAAGAGGATGTAGCCGGTCCAGACGATGGGGGTGAACCACCGGCCGATGAGGGGCTGGCGGGCGAAAAGGCAGATCTCGGCGACGACGACGATGGCCGCGCCCAGCCAGCCGTACCAAGGAAAGCGCTGCTCGTTACTCGTTGCTGGTTGCTGGTTATCCATATCGCACCTCCTTCCGTCCAGGCCCGGTGACTCTCCCCAAAGTACGGTTCAACAGGACGTGCATAGCAACGCCTGATGCTTCAGGCCTCAGGCCCCAGCTCCTCCTCCGACACCACCTCCACCCCCGCCCGACGCAGCAGCGCGGCGGCGACTCCCTGGCCGGGGATCAGCCGGCCGGAGTGGGTCCCGTCGTAGATCTGGCAGGAGCCGCAGGAGGGGCTGTGGGCCTTGAGCACCGCCACCTTCGCCCCGAAGCGGAGGGCCGCCTCCAGCGTCGCTTCCGCCCCCCGCAGGTAGGCCGCCGTCACGTCCTCCCCGTCAGTGGTAAGCACTCGTGCCCGTCCCTCCAGCACCTCCTCGCCGCTGCCCCCCACGATCTCGGCCGGAGGGCGGGGAATCGGCAGCCCCCCCGCTACCTCCGGGCAGACCGGCACCACGCACCCCCGGGCGGCCAGCCGCACCAGCTCCTCCACCGGCCGGCCCTGCCCGTCGTAAGCGGTGGGCATCCCCAGCAGGCAGGCACTCACCAGCCAGGTCTCATCCGTCGCCGTGTCTCCGCGTCCCCCCATTCCCGCGTCCCGCTCATCTCCTCCTGGCCCACTCCCACACCAGCCCCCGCCGGGGGGAGAGGAGGAGGGCCACCAGGAAGAGGACCGTGCAGACCAGCACCGCCGCCGGGCCGGAGGCGACGTTGACATAGAACGAGAGGTAAAGACCGGCAACGGCGGAGAGGCTGCCGAAGAGGGCCGCCAGCCCCATCATCGCCGGCATCCGCCGGGTGAGTATATAGGCAGTGGCCGCCGGGGTGACCAGCATCGCCACCATCAACGCCACCCCCACCGTCTGCAGAGAGACCACCACCGTCACGGCGAGCATCACCAGGAGCAGATAGTGGAGGAGGGTCGTCGGCAGCCGCAGCATCCTCGCCAACACCGGGTCGAAGGCCAGCACCAGGAACTCCTTGTAGAAGGCCGCCACCAGCAGAAGGACCAGCCCGCCCAGGCCGGCCGTCAGCCAGAGATCGGCGGTGGAGACGCCCAGGACGTTGCCGAAGAGAAAGTGGGTCAGGTCTACGCTGTAGGTCTCCACTGTGCTGAGCAGGGCGATCCCCAGGGCGAAGGCCCCGGAGAAGATGATGCCGGTGGCGGTATCCTCCTTAAGGTGGCCTCGGCGGGTCAGGGTGCCGATCCCCACCGCCGCTATCACGCCGGTGACCAGTGCGCCAGCGAAGAGAGGCCAGCGGGCCAGGTACGCCACCGCCACGCCGGGCAGGATGGCGTGGGCCAGCGCGTCCCCGAAAAAGGCCATCCCCTTCACCACCACATAGGTGCCCAGGACCGCGCAGACCGTCCCTACCAGCAGCGAGGCGAGCAGTCCCCGCACCATAAAAGAATACGCCAGCGGCTCCAGCAACCAGTGTGTCATCGGACCTCCCTATACCGAACCAGGGGCGTAGGGGCGCGATGAATCGCGCCTGTCCCCCCGCGGCTCATCGCGCCACCTCCTCCCCCATCGAACAGTGGCCGTCCCCCAGCATCACCAGCCCCCGTTCATGCTCCCAGACCGCCAGTTGTCCTCCGTAGGCCCGGTGGAGGACGTCCGGGCAGAAAACCTCCTGGGGCGGCCCATAGGCGATGACCTCCCGGTTGAGCAGAAGGACCCGGTCGAACCGGTCGGCGGCCAGGTTCAGGTCGTGGGTGGAGAGGAGGATGGTTATCCCCCCCTCCTTGAACCGCTCCAGCAGGTCCAGGATTGCCTGCTCGCTGGTGGCGTCCACCCCGGCGAAGGGCTCATCCATCAGCAGGATCTCCGCCTCCTGGGCCAGGGCCCGGGCGATGAAGACCCGCTGTTGTTGCCCGCCGGAGAGTTCGCCGATCTGCCGATCGGCCAGGTCCTGTATTCCCACCTGTGCCAGAGCCCGCCGCACCACCTCCCGGTCCTGCCGCGATGGCCACCGCAGCCAGCCCATCCGGCCGATGCG
Source organism: Anaerolineales bacterium (assembly GCA_015662065.1). GTDB lineage: Bacteria > Chloroflexota > Anaerolineae > B4-G1 > DUEL01 > SZUA-1492. The sequence goes on from DQUX01000071.1 coordinate 11,302, forward strand.
GCCCATCATCACCACATCCGCCGCCGTCACCGGAAAGGAGAAATCCACCTCTCCCTGCTGGGTGACGTAGCTGATCTCCACCGGCTCCCGATGCGGGTCGCAGCCCATAACCCTCACCCGACCGACGCGGAGCGGCAGTAGGCCGGCGATGACCTTGAAGAGCGTGGACTTGCCCGCGCCGTTCGGCCCCACGACGGCGACCTGCTCCCCGCCGAACACGGAGAAAGAGACCCTTTCCAGCGCCGCTGTGTTATCATAGCCGGCGGTGACTTCCTCAACGCGCAAGACTTCGCATCTGTTCATCGCTTCTCGCTTCTCTCCTGTCGCTTGTCGCCGGCCGCATATCCCTTCTTGGGGATCGCCAGCCATTCACCGCGTCCCTGCGCTCCCCATCTCCATGTCTCCCCGTCACCTCCCCCCTCCCAACGCCTCGACGATCGCCCGCACGTCGTACTCCATCAGCGCGATGTAACTCTCCACGCCGCTGCCCGGTTCGCCCAGGGAGCCGGTGTAGAGGGGGACCAGGGCGACACCGGTATCCTGGGCAACCTGCCGGGCCAGCACCGGGTTGACGGTGTTCTCGGCGAAGACCGCTGGCACCCCCTGCCGGAGAATGGCCTCCTCCAGTTGAGCGATGTCCTGAGCCGAGGGCTCCGCCGAGGGACTCACCGGGTAGACCGTGCCGACCTGCTGGAAGCCGTACCGATCGGCGAAGTAGCCGAAGGCGGGGTGGTTGGTGACCAGCCTCCGGTTCTCCTCCGGTACCGTCGCCACCTGCTCGACGATCCACCGATCCAGCGTTTCCAGCTCCTGTCGGTAGTCCGCCGCGTTGACAGCATAGGTATCCGCGTGAGCCGGGTCCAGCGCGGAGAGCGCCGCCTCGATGCTCTCCACCCAGGTCATCACATTGCGCACGTCGAACCAGACGTGGGGGTCGGATTGGCCGGCCTGGCGGGGGTGCTGGCGCGGTTGAATCCCCGCCGACACGGAGACGACGGGGCGATCCCCCCCGACGTTCTCCAGCATCTCCTCCAGGAAGGTCTCCAATCCCAGCCCGTTGACGAAGAGGACGTGGGCGTCCGCCACGGCGGCCAGGTCCGAAGGGCGGGGCTGGTAGGTGTGGGGCTCGACCCCGGGCCGCAGCAACACCGTCAGCTCGACGGCGTCCCTCCCCACCTGGGCGACCACATCCCCGACGATGGTCGTCGTCGCCGCCACCCGCAACCGCTCCCCCGCCGCCAGTGGGACGGGGGTGAGGGCTGCCTCCTCCGCTCGCGGCGTCCGTGCCGGCGTGCAGGCCGTGGCGAGCAATGTCTGAACCGCAAAGGCCGCAAAGAGCGCAAAGAGATAGAGCTTCCTTGTATTCTTTACGGTTTTCATCCTTTTCATTGCTCCTGCTCCTCCTGGCAGGCCGGGCAGAGTCCGAAGAGCTCCAGCCAGTGATCCTGAACGGTGAAGCCGGTCCGACGTTCCATCTCTTCGACCACCTCCTCCAGGCCCCTGCAGGGGAACTCCACCGCCCGGTGGCAGGACCGGCAGATCAGGTGGTGGCCCGGCTGGTGTAGGTCGGCCCGCAGATAGACCTGACCTCCCTCCTCGATGCGGAGGCGGCGGACCAACCCCAGCTCGACCAGCAGGTTCAGGGTGCGGTAGACGGTGACCAGCCCTGTGTGGGGGTGGCGGTCGCGGGCCAGTCGGTGGATCTCCGCGGCCGTCAACGCCGCGTCCGCCTGAGCGACCACCTCCAGCACGGCCCGACGTGGCCGAGTGAGCCGGTGCCCGGCCCGTCGTACCGCTCTCTGCCAGCCCTCCAGACCCCCGGAGGCCGGGGAGGGGAACGCTGTGCCGCCTAACGTATTGAAACTCATTTTCAATAAGATTATACCATCCCCCTTGCCGCTGTCAAGCGGGCGTAGGGCGATCGCATTTTCCGGGTTAGCGCGCCAAAGCGTTGTAGCGCAGGCGCGCCCGCGAATAGGGATTCGCGGGCTCCTCTCATGCAATGGTCCTATCCTGGGGGCGGATTCGGGCAGCTATTCAGATAGTTCCCTGTGCCGGTTTGACAGGTGCGTTGCGCCTCATCGCGCCGGCCAGAGAATTCGCCAGCGGTATCCAATCTGACACGCCCCTCTCGGTTCCGGCTTTTGCACAAAGCGGTGATTCTGGATATAATAAGATGTGTTATGAGTGAGAAGCCTCCCTTTGAAGGACGTGGAGAAGTCGTGCCGGTGCCTCAGGAGGACGATCTTCCCGCCCAGGCTCCCGGCGATCTGTCCACCCGTCATATATCAAAGGAGGCCCCGCCGCAGGTGAGCTTGGGCACGAGGCGGCAGGTGGGGGGCGACGGCCTCCCCCGCGTGGACGGGCGATTGATGGAGGGGGCTCTCCTCCAGGGCCGCTATCGCATCCTGGGCGTCCTGGGCGCTGGCGGAATGAGCACCGTCTACAAGGCGCAGGACCTGCACTTCCCCAAGGTGCAGCGGTTGTGTGCGATCAAGGAGATGACCAACACCGCCACCGATCCCCAGGTGCGGGCGATGGTGGTGCGGAACTTCGAGCGGGAGGCCGGTATCCTGGCCACCCTCAACCACCCGGCTATCCCCCAGGTCTACGACTATTTCAGCGAGGGGGACTACTCCTATCTGGTCCTGGAGTTCATCCAGGGAAGGGATCTGGAAGTGCTGCTCGGCGAGACGGAGGGGTTCTTGCCCGAGGCCCAGGTCGTCAACTGGGCAATCCAGATATGTGATGTGCTGATCTACCTCCACAACCATAAGCCCAATCCCATCATCTTCCGGGACCTGAAGCCCTCCAACATTATGCTGGATCGGCAGGGCCGGGTGCGGTTGGTGGATTTCGGCATCGCCAAGGTCTTCCAAAGCGGGCAGAAGGGCACGATGATCGGCACCGAGGGATACTCTCCGCCGGAGCAGTACCGGGGGATCGCCGAGCCGCGCGGCGACCTGTACGCCCTGGCGGCCACGGTGCACCACCTGTTGAGCAAGCAGGACCCCCGCCTCGAGCCGCCCTTCTCCTTCCACGAGCGGCCGATCCACAAGACCAACCCGTTGGTCTCCAACGAACTGCAGGACATCATCAACCGCGCCCTGGAGTACGACATCAACCGGCGGTTTGGCTCCGCCGAGGAGATGAAGCGGGCGTTGATGGCCCTCCGCTCAGCCCGCCTGACGGTGCGCCCTGCCCCCACCGTCGAGGGCATCCGGCCGGACGCCCCGATGCCCCTCTGGCAGTTCGCCTGTGAGGATGAGATCCGCTCCAGCCCCCTGGTCTACGAGGGGAAGCTCTACATCGGCGTGTACGACAATAATCTCTACGCCCTGGATGCTGAGACGGGGAAGTTCCTGTGGAAGTATCCCACCGAGGGGGGGGTCGCCTCCTCCCCCTGGGTGGCGGAGGGGAAGGTCTTCTTCGGCTCGGAGGACCGGCTGCTCTACGCGATCAACGCAGAGACGGGCCGGTTGGTGTGGACCTGCCCCACCAGGGGACGGGTCTACTCCTCCCCCCGGGTCCAGTTCGGCCACGTCTTCATCGGTTCCGACGACCACCATCTCTACGCGGTGAACATCGCCAGCGGGCGGGTGGCCTGGCGCTTCGAGGCGGAGGCGGAGATCCGCTCCACCCCCGCCATCGGGCCAGATGCGATCTACTTCGGCGACGAGGGGGGCTCGGTGTACGCGGTGGGGGTCAGCGGCAAGTTGATGTGGCGGTTCCGCGCCCGGCGGGCGGTCACCTCGTCGCCGCTCCTGACCAAGGAACTGGTCTACGTCGGCTCGCAGGACTGGTGCGTGTACGCCCTGGACCTGCGCTCCGGGTGGGCGGTGTGGCGCTATCGAACAGCCGGCCCGGTTATCTCCTCACCAGTGATTGAGGGGACCACTCTCTACATCGGTTCGGCCGACGGGGAGGTATATGCCCTCGACGCCAGCAATGGCTACCTGGTGTGGCGATATAAGACAGGAGGGCAGGTTACCTCTTCCCCGGCCGTGTACGAAGGGGCGGTCTATGTGGGTTCTGTGGACGGGTTTCTCTACTCGCTGGACGCTCCGACCGGCCAATTGCGCTGGCGGTTTCAGACCAACGGGCCGGTGATTTCCTCTCCCTGCGTGGAAAACGCCACTGTGTACATCGGCTCGGTAGATCGCCACGTGTACGCTCTACCGGTGTAAGGGAGCGAGAATGGGTTTTCTACAGAGGCTTTTTCAAAGAAAGCCGGCCAGGCCTCGGCCTCGACCGGTTTCCCTCCCCCTGACACGGAGGGAGCCGGCTGGCCGGCGGATGCGGGCGGGCTGGAGCACCGACGTCGGTCGGCAGCGGCAGCACAACGAGGATGCCCTCTTGGTGGTGGAGGCCAATCAGGATGGAGACAGCCCTCTGCCTCCCTTCGGCCTGTTCATCCTGGCCGATGGTATGGGCGGGCACCGATCGGGGGAGGTGGCCAGCGCGCTGGCCACCCGTATGGTGGCCCGCCATATCCTCCAACAGGTCTACCTGGCTGCCCTCTACCAGCGGGATCACGATGCCGAGCAACTTCCCCTCAAAGAGGTGCTCGTGGAGGCGGTCAACCTGGCCAACGCCGCCGTCGCCACCGCCGTCCCCGGAGGGGGCACCACCCTGATCTGCGCGCTGATGCTGGGAGCCCAGGCCTACATCGCCAACGTCGGCGACAGCCGCGCCTACCTGGTCTCGCCGGAGGGGTTGGAGCAGATCACCCGCGACCACTCGCTGGTGGATCGACTGGTGGAGCTGGGGCAGTTGACGGAAGCGCAGGCGGTCAACCACCCCCAGAAGAACGTGCTCTACCGGGCGGTGGGCCAGGGAGGGGTCCTGGAGGTAGATACGTTCATCCACGCCATCCCGCCGGGCCACTCTCTTCTTCTCTGTTCCGACGGACTGTGGGGGATGGTGGATAGGGAGGAGATGACCCGTATTATCACCACAGCCCGATCTCCCCAGGCCGCCTGTGATGCGTTGGTGGCGGCGGCGAACCAGGCCGGGGGGAAGGATAACATCAGCGCCATCCTGGTGGAAGTCCCGGGTGAATTATGAGAGCTGATTGGGAGAAGGACTTGTACGCCGTCCTCGGCGTGTCGCCGGAAGCGACGCAGGAGGAGATCAAGCGGGCCTATCGAGCGCTGGCCCGCCGCTTCCACCCGGATAGCGGCACCGAGGTGGCCTCCCCCGAGCGGTTCCGGGAGATCCAGAAGGCGTATCGGGTTCTGGGTGACCCCGTGCGCCGCCGCGCCTACGACCAGCGGCGGGCCGAGCGCGGGTTGGGTGCCGGGGCGGTCTTGGCCTGGGATATTGTGGCCAGCCAGGAGGAACTGCCCATCATCTCTGAGGAGCAGATGTTCTACGTCCTGGTGGATATCCGCCCGGCCGGCGGGGCCAGGGTGCAGCGGCTCCCCCTCAACCTCTGCCTGGTGGTGGATCGAAGCACGTCGATGCAGGGGGACCGACTGGATTACGTGAAGGCGGCGGCTCACCAGATCATCGATGACCTGGAGGACCAGGATACATTGGGTATCGTTGCCTTCAGCGACCGGGCGGAGATCCTGATGCCCAGTCGGCGGCTGGATGACCAGGCACGGGCCCACTCCCGGGTCTCCTCCATATGGGCCAGTGGTGGGACGGAGATGCTCCAGGGTCTCAAGGCGGGGCTGGAGCAGTTGCGCCGCTTCCATCGGGATGACGTGGTCAGCCACCTGATCCTTCTGACCGACGGGCGCACCTACGGGGACGAGGATGAGTGCATCGTCGAGGCCCGCCGCGCCGGGCTGGAGCGCATCGGCATCACCACCCTGGGGATCGGCGAGGACTGGAACGACGCTTTTCTGGACGACCTGGCCCACCAGACTGGCGGCACCTGCTCTTACATCTCCTATCCCCAACAGGTCCGCGATGTCCTGCGAGAACAGGTGCGGGGGCTCGGGTCGCTCTTTGCCCGCGATATGCGCTTGACGCTCCGTTTTGGCGACCACGCCTGGCTGGAGGCGGCCTTTCGCACCGCTCCCTACATCGAACGGCTCGTCTCCCAAAATGAAACGCTGAACTTGGGAATGCTCCAGGCCGGATCGCCGGCGCGGGTGCTGATAGAGGTGGTCGTCGCCAGTGCACCCCCCGGCCGGCATCGGCTGCTCCAGTTGGAACTGACAGCGGAGGTGCCCGCGCTGGGACGCCAGGTTCGGCTGGTCTCCGATCTGGAGGCGGATTTCGCCGCGGAGCCCTCGGGGGAGCCGGTGCCGGCCGCCATTGTCAACACCTTGAGTCGGTTGAGCATTTTCCGCATGCAAGAGCAGGCCTGGATGGCCCTGGAGAGCGGAGAGCGGGAGAAGGCCCGGCGGCGCCTGGAGACGATCGCAACCCGACTGCTGGATATGGGGGAGAAGGAGTTGGCCCACATGGCCCTTCTCGAGGCCGGGCGGGTGGCTCAGGGGGGCCAGGTCTCAGAGAAGGGACACAAGACTATCAAGTACGGTACACGCAGTTTGGGCATAAAAGGAGGATAGGGGGGAACCATGATCGAGTGCCCGTCCTGTGGAAAAAAGCATCGTCCGGGGACGCTTTTCTGTACAGAGTGCGGTGTCTATCTCCCCACGGGCGGCGCGCTGCGGACCGAGCCGCTTTCGACTAATGAACTCCCCAAGTCTCGCGCTACGAGCTGGGAGGCGGTGGCCCCGGAGGGGGAGAGGGCGGAGATGCTTCAACCCCTGCGCATCCATATCCTGGCAAGCGACCGGCAGGTGCAACTGCCCGCCACCCCCGAGCTCCTGCTGGGGCGGCTGGATACCGCGCACGGCATATTCCCCGATCTGGACCTGACCGCCGACGGAGGGCTGGAGATGGGGGTCTCCCGGCGTCATGCCAAGATCATCCAACGGGGAGGGGAGTTCTTCATTGAGGACGTAGGAAGCGCTAACGGTACCTTTCTGAATGACCAACGGCTCACTCCTTACCTGCCCTATCCCCTGAACGAAGGGGACGAGATTCAGATAGGCCGACTGCGGCTCCGGATCGTCTTGGAGTAGGAGGAGTCTGGTAGGAGAGGAATGATCCTATGCCGATGACTGTGTTGGTTCACATGATGAACGAAGACCCTATTGTGGCGGAGGTGGACAGGCTGCCGGACCCCACCGATCAGTTCCTGGTGTGCGAGAATCCGCGCCGCAGAGATGGGCGCGATCTCAGCTATGTCCTGCCCGAGGTGAGGGCCCTCATCGTGCCATGGCATCGGGTCCACTGCGTGGAGATCCTGCCCAGCGAAGAAGAGGAGAAGATCGTTACCTTCGTGCGGGAGTGACGATGTGAAGACCCCCGGCTCCCTGATCCTCGTCGTGGACGACGAACCCCGCATCGTGCGTCTCGTCAGAATGAACCTGGACCTGGAGGGTTTCCGGGTCATCGAGGCCTCCTCCGGCGTGGAAGCGCTCCGGCGGGTGCGGGAGGATCTGCCCGACCTGGTGCTGCTGGATGTCATGATGCCGGAGATGGACGGCTTCGAGACCCTGCGGCTGCTGCGGGAGATCTCCGACGTGCCGGTGGTCATGCTTACCGTCCGCGCTGAGGAGGAGGATGTCGTCCGGGGGTTGGAGCTGGGGGCCGACGACTATGTCACCAAGCCCTTCAGCGTGCGGGAGCTCACCAGTCGCATCCGGGCGGTCCTTCGGCGCACCGGCACGCCCACCGGCCCCGAGTCCGCCATTCTCAAGATCGACGACTACCTGAGCATAGACTACAGCCGCTGGGAAGCCATCGTCGGAGGGAAGCGGGTGAAGCTCCGCCCCACGGAGTTCCGGCTTCTCCACCACCTCATCGAGAACGCCGGCTGGGTCGTCCCCCACGAGACGCTCCTCTCGAAGGTGTGGGGGTATGAGTACCGGGATGAGGTTCACTACGTGCGGCTTTATGTCACTTATCTGCGCCAGAAGATCGAACCGGACCCCGCCAACCCCCGCTACATTCTCACCGAGCGCGGCGTGGGATATCGATTCGTGGATTTTCGGCATAAGACAGCAGAGGAGGAAAATGGGTAGGGCCTACAAGGTCGTCGTCACCGGCAGTTTCAACGCCGGCAAGAGCGCCTTCATCAGCGCCGTCTCCGACATCCCGGTGGTCAGCACCGAGCGACGCATCACCGACACCCTGGCCAAGGTCAAAGAGACCACCACGGTGGCGATGGACTACGGCCAGACCACCGTCGGCGGATGTCTCTTCCACCTCTACGGCACCCCCGGCCAGGACCGGTTCAACTTTATGTGGGACATCTTGTCCCGAGAGATGGACGGCCTGCTGGTGCTGGTGGACAGCACAGATCGCCCCTCATTCACTGTGGTCCGTCGCCTTCTGCGGCGTCTCCGCCGTGGAAGGCGGGTCCCCCTGCTGGTCGTCGCCACCAAACAGGACGGCCGCCGGGCCCTCTCTCCCGAGGAGATCGCCGCGGCTCTGCGCATCGAGCCCGCAGACATCGTCGTTCCCTGCGACCCCCGCCGGAAGTCCAGCGCAAAGAAGGTCCTCCAGCGACTGCTCACCTATCTGGAATAGCATCCCCTCGTCTGCTCCCGTCGAAACACCAGGACACGAAGGACGTGGGTCTCTTTTTGTGTCCCCTGTTGTCTTCTGACACCTGGCCGGTTCTCTACTGTAACTCTAACGTCCCTCTTGTGC
>DQUX01000333.1 GCA_015662065.1 Anaerolineales bacterium
CCGCCCCCAGGCGGGTCTTGAGGTGCGGGATCGCCAGGAGCACCACCGCCCCGATCCCCAGCGTGGCCACACCGGTCACGTAGAGCACCCGGCGGAGGGGGCGGCTGCGCCGGATGAAGGTCAGGCCCGCCCGCATATCCCGCCACATGCTCCCCTGCACCGCCAGCCCCGAGGGCCCATTGCGCACCGGAGGGATGCGGAGGGCAAGGATGGTGGTCGCGGAGACCAGAAAGGTCCCGCTGTCGAAGAGAATGGCCGCCTGCATACCCCACAGATCGACTACCATCCCCGCCACCATCGGCCCGAGGATCAGGGCGATGATGTAGCTGCCCTGGATGAGCCCGTTGGCCGCCAGGAGCAGACTGCCGGGGACCAGGTTGGGGATGGCGGCGTTGCGGGCCGGGTAGAAAAAAGTGCCCACCAACGCCATCCCGGCCGCGGCCAGATAGAGGACCCACAACTGCCCGGTGGTCCGCACCAGGAGCACCGCCAGCACCAGCAGCGCCCGCAGCAGGTCGGCGGCTATCATCACCCACTTCCGGTCCCACCGATCGGCCACCACGCCCCCCAGGAGACCGAAGAAAACCTGGGGCAGGGCAATAGAGATGGCCGGGATGAGGATGGCCAGGGGAGAGGCGGAGAGGTCGGTGATCAGGGTGATAGCAGCGATGAGCAAACACTGGTCGCCTATCTGGGAGAGCAGTTGCCCGGCCCACAACAGCACGAAGTCGCGCTGGCGCAGCAGGCTGTGGACGGCCTCTCGCTGGCCAATGGGGCGGCCGGTCACACCGGTCTCTACTTCCATCGCCAGCCCGCCCTAGAGGGATTTCTCGTAGAGGCGGTAGGTGCGATAGACCCGGCCGCCGTACGCCTCGGCCATCCGCCGCATCATCAGGTTGTCCTCCAGAATCCAGGAGATCTCGCAGTACCGGTACCCCTTGCGCAGGAGCGCTTGGGCCACCGCCGTCACCATCACCGCGTCGGCCCCCACCCCCCGGTGAGGCTCGATGATGCCGCCGGCGTAGGCCCGCGCCGTGTCCACCGTCCGCCGCACTCTCCAGTGCCACAGGAGCTTGAGCATCGTCCACCACTCCGGCGTGTCTGGGTGGGGGTGGGCCCTCAGAAGCGGCCGATTCAGGTCCGGCAGGACCAGGGCGAAGCCCACCGGCTCCCCATCCTTCTCGATGAAACAGCACAGATCGGGGTCCAGAATCTGCTTCAACTGGGCCGCGATGTGCTCGATCTCCCGGTCGGTGAGCGGCACGAACCCCCAGTTCTTGGACCAGGCGGAGTTGTACAGCCGCTTGACGTGCTCGACCTCCTCATCGAAGCGGCGCATATCGAGGCGCCGCGCGCGGATGCCCCGCCGCTCCTTCACCTTCTCCGTGATCCGGAGGGTCCGTTCCGGCAACCCATCCCGGCGGAAGGGCTCCAGGTCGGCCAGATAGGCCAACAGGTCCATCACTTTGATGAACCCGGCTCCCTCGATGAAATCCACGTAGTAGCGGGGGTTGTAGGTCATCATAATCACCGGCGGGCCGTCCCAGCCCTCCACCAGCAGGCCGAGCTCCTCGTTGGTGGAGAAGTTGGCCGGGCCGCGGATGCCGTCCATCCCCTGCCCCCGCACCCAGTTGCAGGCGGTCTCCAGCAGCGCCTCCGCCGCCTCCCGATCCTGGATCACCTCGAAAAGGCCGAAGAACCCGACCTTCTCCCCCCAGTACTCGTTGTGGCGATGATTGACCAGCGCCGCGATCGTGCCCACCACCTCCCCCTCCCGCCGGGCCAGGAAGAGGGCCACATCGGCGTGCTCGTAAAAAGGATGACGCTCGGGGTCGAGGAACTCCACTCGTTCCGAGACCAGCGGGGGCACCCAATAGGGATCGCCCCGATAGACCTTCCACGGGAGACGAATGAACTCCATCCGCTCCTCAGCCGTCTGTGCCTGCTCGATGGCCAGCCTGTTCGTCATTGACCTGCTCTCCTTTTGGGGACTTGCTCACCCACCCAGGCCCGGCCGCCGGCGGCCGGGCCTGGGCTATTGTACAATAAAACAGGGGGGCCGCAAGCGGATTGACAGTCCGGCGGGGACGTGGTAGAATGAGGCTGCGGTGGGGGAGCCATTCCCTGCGCTCGGAGGGATGGCCGAGTGGACGAAGGCGGCAGTCTTGAAAACTGCTGTGGCCGCAAGGTCACCGGGGGTTCGAATCCCTCTCCCTCCGCCAACGCAAGTGACCTGTCCTGGAGGAGTAGCCTAGTCTGGCCGAAGGCGACGCACTGCTAATGCGTTACAGGGGGAAACCTCTGTCGTGGGTTCGAATCCCACCTCCTCCGCCAGTTGAGGGCCGCCGGGGTTCCCGGCGGCCCTCAGTATGCGCCTCCATTGGGGCCGGCCCGAGTTGGAGTCTTCAAAGTGAGGGTTTTATGCTGAGGGAGCTACCCGGTCGTCTCGCGGATCCGGGCCGCCTCCCCCACCTCTGCCCAATGGACTCCCTCCAGGGCCATAAAGGCCAGCCCCAAGAGCGTCACCGGCACCAACAGGATGGCGTGCAGCACCAGCACATAGCTCCCCGCTGGGGCCGAGGGTGCGCCGATCCCCTCCAGCACTTTGATGCCCAGTTCGAAGGTGCCGATGTAGCCGGGGAGCGAGGGCAATGCCGTCAGCAGGTTGACCGCCCCGCCCATCAGCAGGATGCCGGGGTAGGGCAGGTGCAGGTCGAAGGCGAAACTGACCAGCCAGTACTTGGCCGTCTCCAGCAGCCACACCCACAACGTCGCCCCGAAGAGCACCAACACGTCCCGCGCCCTCTGCAGGCCCTCCAGCCCGGCGACCACCCCCTCCACGAAGCCCAGGAGCGGCGGGCGGAAGCGGACTGGAGCCAGGCGGTCGATCAGGCCGTGGACCAGCCGCCGCAGGAGGTCCGGCCGGGCGGCTAAAAAGAGAAAGACCACCAACGCCCCGAAGAAGACGACGCTGGCGACGAGGACCAGCCGGCCGAGAAAGGCCGACATCGGGACGAAGAGGAGACCGAAGAGGACGAACAGGACCATCGTCAGCCCGTCGAACAGCCGTTCTACGACGGCGGTGGTCAGCGTGGCCCCCACGTTGACCCCCTCCTTCCGCCAAAGGACGTAGGCCCGCAGGACCTCGCCCAGGCGGAAGGGGAGGATGTCGTTGCCCATATAGCCGATGACGACGATGGGGAAGAGGCGGTTGGCGGAGAGGGGCTTGCTGCCCCGCAGAAGGAAGCCCCAGCGCCAAGCCCTGAACCAGACGGAGACGAAATAAACCGCCACGCCGGGGACCAGCCATCCGTAGCGAGCGTACCTCAGCGCCGTCCACACCTCCCCCAGGTGCAGATCCCGCAGGGAATACCAGAGGAGGCCCAGGCTCACCACCAGGCCAACCGCGAGGAGGAGCCGGCGACGTTTCACTCTCACTTTCTCCCCCGGGCGACCATACGGGTCACCCCTACCGCGCTGCGTCCCGCTGCCGCAGCGCTTCGTAGAGGACTACCGACCCAGCCACGGCGGCGTTGAGGGAGGTCACCTGCCCTCGCATCGGGAGTTGCAGCAGGAAGTCACACCGCTCCCGCACCAGCCGCCGCAGTCCCTGCCCCTCGCTGCCCACCACCAGCGCCAGGGGGCCCCCCAGATCGGCCCGGTCGTACCGCCGGGCCCCCCGCACCGCCTCCAGGCCGACCACCCACACGTCCTGGGCCTGGAGCCCCTTGATGGTCTCCGGTAGGCTGGTGACCTGCGCGACCAAGAGGTGCTCCACTGCGCCGGCGGAGGCGTGGACCACGGCGGGGGTGACCCCGGCTGCCCGCCGTTTCTGGATCACCACCCCGTGGACGCCCACCCCCTCCGCCGTGCGCAGGAGGCTGCCTAGGTTCTGCGGGTCCTGAATCAGGTCCAGAAGCAAGAGAAAAGGCGGCTCACCCCGTTGGCGGGCCGCCACCAGCATTTCATCCACAGTGGCGTAGGGGTACTCGCCGGCCTCCAGCACGATCCCCTGGTGGTTGACATCCCCCAGCCAGCTCAAGCGGCGCCGGGGAACCCGCTCCACCGGGAGGTTGGCCCCCTCGGCCAGGGCCAGGATGCCGCTCACGACGTCGGTGGCGCGGACGGTGTCGGCCAGCGCGAGGTGGAAGAACTGCCTGCGGCCTGCCCGCAGCGATTCGTAGACTCCGTTGCGACCGTAGAGCGTCTCGCGCACGAGCCCTCAGGACTCCAACCGCCACACCGGCCCCTCCGGCCGGTCCTCCACCACGATCCCCAGTTCGGCCAGTCGATCCCGCAGGGCGTCGGCCCGCTCCCACTCCTTCGCCGTCCGATACGCCTGCCGGATGCCCAGGATGATGTCCATCAGCCCGTCCAGCAGCTCGGCCGCCACCCCTGGCGGCTCCAGCCGGTCGGGGATGATCCCCAGCACCTGCCCCCCCAGCTCCCGGAACACCCTGTCGATGGCCGCCAGCGTCCCCCGGCTGATCGGCTGCCCAGAATCCAGCATCCGGTTGACCGAACGGGCGAACTCATGGAGCGCCGCTAACGCCCTGGGGGTGTTGAAATCATCGTCCATCGCCTCCAGGAAGGCCTCCCGGTAGGGATCGAGATCGGCGATGTAGGAGAGATCGGCCGTCCCCTCTGGGGACGGCGCCTCCCGCAGCCGGGCGCGAACGGCGCGCACGGTGTTGTGCAGCCGACGGACCCCCTGCTCGGCCGCCAGCATCGCCTCCCGGCTGTAATCGAGCGGCCCCCGGTAATGGGCGGAGAGGACGAAGGCCCGGATCGCCTCGGAGCTGTAGAGCTTCAGCGCGTCTTTGATGGTGAGGAAGTTGCCCAGGCTCTTGCTCATCTTGACCCCGTCCACGGTCAGCGAGCCGACCAGGATCCAGTAACGGGCGAACGGTTCGCCGGTGGCCGCCTCCGCCTGGGCGATCTCGCACTCGTTGTGGGGGAAGATGTTCTCCAGCCCACCGCCGTGAATGTCGAAGGTCTCCCCCAGGTATTTGGTCGCCATCACCGAGCACTCGATGTGCCAGCCCGGATACCCCCACCCCCAGGGGGACGGCCAGCGCAGGATGTGCTCCGGCTCCGCTCGCTTCCAGAGGGCGAAATCCGCCGGGTGCCGCTTCTCCTCCCGCACCTCCACCCGCGCCCCCGGCTCCAACTCCTCCACCCGCCGCCCGGACAGCTTGCCGTACTCGGGGAACTTCTCTACGGAGAAGTAGACGTTCCCATCCACCTCATAGGCGTACCCCTTCTCCAGCAGCGACTTGATCCACTCAATCTGCTCCGGGATGTGGCAACTGGCGCGAGGGGAGATGTCGGGGCGGATCACTCCCAGGGCATCCATGTCCTCAAAGTAGGAGCGTGTGTACGTCTCCACTAACTCCATTGGCTCCACCCGCTCCCGGCGCGAGCCCTTCACGATACGGTCCTCCCCCGTATCCAGAAGGTGGCCCACGTCGGTGATGTTCTGGACGTAGCGGAGTTTGTAGCCCCGGTAGCGCAGGTAGCGCACCACCACGTCCATTGCCACGTACAGCTTGGCGTGGCCGATGTGGGCGTGGTCGTACACGGTGGGACCACAGACATACATCCTCACCCGTCCACGCTCCAACGGCTTGAAGGGCTCCTTCTGCCGGGTCAGGTAGTTGTAGAGCTGCAGGGCCATCCTACCCCTCCTAGACAAATGGGCTACCGCTGCCTGGTCGATTCCAGGGGACGGGCGAAGATCATCCGGCCGGCCGCGGTCTGCAGCACCTTGGTGACCATCAGATCGATCTCAGAGCCGATGTAGGGCTGACCGCCCTCCACCACCACCATCGTGCCGTCGTCCAGATAGCCAACCCCCTGATCCGTCTCTTTACCTTTCTGGAGGATATGCACCGTCAGGGTCTCGCCGGGCAGGTAGACCGCCCGCACCGCATTGGCCAGCTCGTTGATGTTCAGCACAGGGACCCCCTGAAGCTCGGCCACGCGGTTGAGATTGTAGTCATTGGTGACGATGGCGCAATGCAACTGCTTGGCCAGGAGCACCAGCCGGTCGTCCACCTCCCGTACCCCTTTCACGTCCATATCCACGATGCGGACCGGGCTGACCGACTCCTCCTGGAGCCGCCGCAGCATATCCAGCCCCCGCCGCCCCCGGTTGCGCCGGAGGGTGTCTGGGGAATCGGCGATGTGCTGGAGCTCGTTTAGAACGAAACGGGGTACCAGCATCTCGCCCCCGATGAAGCCGGTGCGGCTGATGTCGGCGATGCGACCGTCGATGATGACGCTGGTGTCCAGCAGGACCGGGGGGACCCGGGGGCGCTCTTCCTCCGCCGGGTGCATCGCCAGCCGGCCCCGGACCAGCAGGTTGAAGATCTCCTGCTGCCGGAGCGTCATAACCAGCACGCCCAGGTAGCCGAAGAGGACGGCGGCCAACAGGGGCAAGATCTGGTTGAGGGGCTGGGGAAGCATAGAGATAGGAAACACGCTCAGGGCAGCGATGATGAGGCCGACCGTCAGCCCCAGGACGCCGGCCAGCAACTGCTGGATCGGGATGCGGCGCACCTGCTGGCGCAGGAAGATCAAGGGGCGCACCGTGACATAGGGGGTCACCACCAGACCCGTCAGCGCGCCGACCAAGAGAAAGGTCGTACCGTAGAGATAGGAAGAGGTCCCGGCCAGTTCGGCCACGTGGACCCCCAGGAACAACCCCCCTATAGCCAGAACAACCATACCGACAAGACGGGAGATGAATTCGGCGCTCATCAATAACTCCTTCCCACAAATGATAGATCGGATAAATGAATAAGCGGGCATATGTTAAACGAGCCTGGCAAACACCGGCGCGGCGCTAACCAGGCCCGCTGGTCGCCAACCGGGCAGGCTCACCCCTTCAGGCAATAACGCATAAGGATGAAATAACCGAAGATAGCAGATCGAATAACCAGATAAAAGGGCTTCTCAGCCAAGCCTCGCCGGAGACGCAACTATCTTATCACAACCATCGCCAAAAGTCAACGGTCGCCTTCCCGCTCGGTGCATTTCAACGTGGAGGCGAATTTCACACGCCGGGCGGCCCTTCTCGCAGAGCCTGCCCCGAAACTGAACGGTCTCCCCCTATCGTGTTGGTGTGCTCGACCGTTTGCCGGCCGCGTTCACCCCCGCCGCAACGCCCGCCACACCCGCTCCGGCGTAAAGGGGACCTCGCGGACCCACACACCGGTGGCGTCGTGGATGGCGTCGGCGATGGCGGGGGCGATGCCGTCGGTCGGGATCTCGGCGATGGACTTGGCCCCAAAGGGGCCGGTGGGCTCATCGGTCTGCACGAAGATGACGTCCAGCCTGGGCATCTCGTTGGCCTTGTAGATGTGATAAGGGCCCAGGCGGGCGTTGACCTGGTGCCCGTCCTCATCATAAACCATCTCCTCACAGATGGCGAAGCCCAGCGCCTGGGCGATCCCTCCCTCCACCTGGCCGGAGGCGGTGATCGGATTGACCACCCGCCCCGCGTCCACCACCATCAGCACCCGGTCCACCGTCACCTGGCCGGTCTCCGTGTCCACCGTCACCTCGACGAACTGAGCGCCGAAGGGCGGGGGGCTTTCGTAGCTCATATGGGAACCGCTGGCGATGATCTGATGCTGATCCTGCACGTGGAGAGCGTTCAACGCCACCGTCTCCAGCGTGGTCGAGCGGCCGTCTGGGGCAAAGACCCGACCATCTCGCAGCTCCAACCCCTCGGTGCTCCCCAGCCCCAGCATCCGGGCGGCGTGCTCCTTGATCTGCTCGGCCACTCGGAGGGCCGCCTTGCGCACCGCCCCGCCACTGATGTAGGTGGTGCTGGAGGCGTAGGCCCCTTTGTCGAAGGGGGTGAAATCGGTATCCGAGGCGTAGACGATG
Source organism: Anaerolineales bacterium (assembly GCA_015662065.1). Lineage (GTDB taxonomy): Bacteria > Chloroflexota > Anaerolineae > B4-G1 > DUEL01 > SZUA-1492. The sequence goes on from DQUX01000333.1 coordinate 7,897, forward strand.
ATGTCCTCCACCGTCACCCCCAACACCTCGGCGGCGATCTGGGCCAGGATGGTGTCGGAGCCGGTGCCCAGGTCGGTGGCCCCCACCAGCAGGTTGAAGGAGCCGTCGTCGTTCATCTTAATGGTGGCGCTGGCCATATCCAGCCCGGCAACACCACTGCCGTGCAGCATCACCGCCATCCCGATGCCCCGCCTCCGCGTTCCCCCATCCCCGCGCCTCCACGCCTCGTTCCCCCGCTTCTCATACCAGCCCATCGCCTCCAGCCCCACCCGAACGCACTGCTCCAGGCCGCTGGAGCGGATGACCTGCTCGAACCCCTCCCGCCCCTCCCCCAGGGCCTTGGCGACCAGCAACTCCTCGCCCGGCTTGATCCAGTTCTTCCGCTTGAACGCCACCACGTCCCACCCCATCTCGGCGGCGATCTCAGACATGATGGTCTCGATGCCGAAGAAACACTGCATCGCCCCATACCCTCGGAAGGCCCCCGCCGGAGGGGTGTTGGTGTAGACCACGTCGCATACGAACTTGGAGTAGGGGGTGTTGTAGAGGGTCAGCCCCTTCTGACCGCCCACCATCTGGACCGTGAGACCGTGGGTGCCGTAGGCGCCCGTGTCGCCGATGAGGGTCAGCTCCGTGGCGACCACCTCCATATCCTTGGTGACGCCGACTCTGTACCGCATGACCTGGGGATGTCGGCTGCGGGAGCTGGTGAACTCCTGCTGGCGGGTGTATTCCATCCGCACCGGCCGGCCCGTGCGGACGGTCAGCAGGGCGCACAGGTCCTCCAGCACCATCTCCTGTTTGTTGCCGAACCCCCCACCGAGGCGGGGTTTGACGACCCGGATCTGCTTCACCGGCAGGCCGATAAGGGGGGCCAGCATCCGCCGGATGTGGAAGGGAACCTGGGTGCTGGAACGGACCACCAGCCGCCCGTCCTCGTCGAAGTAGGTGATGCAGACGTGGGGCTCGATGTGAGCATGCTGCTGCTTCGACGTGCGGTACTCCCGCTCGAAGACGAAGTCGGCCCGGCCCCACTGGGCCTCGGCGTCGCCGACCTCCACCTCGATGTGGTGGACGATGTTCCGCCGGGGATCGTGGATGCCGGTCGTATCCGGCTCGTCGTGGATCACCGGAGCCCCGTCCTCCATCGCCTCCTCGGCGCTCAGGACAGGGGGCAGGACCTCGTACTCCACCTCGATCAGTCCAAGCGCCCGCTGCGCCAGCTCCGGCGTCTCGGCGGCGACGACCGCCACCCGGTCCCCCTCGTGGCGCACCTTGTCATCCAGCACCACCTGATCGTAGGGGGGCGGCTGGGGGTAGCTCTGCCCCCCGGAGGCGTATTTGATCCGGGGGACGTCCTCGTGGGTGAGGACGGCGTGAACCCCCGGGAGGGCGCGGGCGCGGCTGACGTCGATCCGTTTGATGCGGGCGTGGGCGTGGGGACTGGTCAGCAGCGCGCCGTAGAGCATCCCCTCCAGCCGGATGTCGTCGGTGAAGACGGGGCGGCCCGCCGCCAGCTTGACGCCGTCCACCTTGGGCACCCCCTTCCCCACCACCCGCAGCGGTTCCATATCCGGCGGCGAGAGGACCAGCGGCGGCAGCGGGGCCTCATCCTCCGCCATATGGCTATATCGCTCCACGAGGGGAGCCGGGGATTGACCCGGCGCCAGCATCGCCTCGATGGGCTCGAAGGGCTCCACCCCCTCGCCCCGCAGGAGGGCCGCGGCCCGCTGCACCGCCTGCACGATCTTGACATAGCCGGTACAGCGGCAGAGCACCCCGCCGAGGGCCTCCCGGATCTCCGCCTCGGTGGGGTCGGGGTTGCGGTCGAGGAGCGCCTTGGTCACCAGGATCTGGGCCGGGGTACAGTAGCCACACTGGATGGCGCCGGTCTCGATGAACGCCTGTTGGATGGGGTGAAGCTGAGTGGCGGGGGCCAGCCCCTCGACCGTCACCACCTGGCGGCCGGCGACGTCGGCGGCGCGGGTCTGACAACTGCGCACCGGCTCGCCGTCCAGAAGCACCGTGCAGGCACCGCAGTCCCCCGTCTTGCACCCGTGCTTGACGCTGACGTAGGAGGCCCGCCGCAGCGCGTCCAGCAGGGTCTCCGCGCGGCGCACCGTGAGCTGCCTCTCCTCGCCGTTGATCGTCAGCCTGATCGAAAACGTCCCTTCGCTCATCGCCTCTCTCCTTCAACCTTCGATACGGGAACACGGAGAAGCGCCAGGAGGTCCCGAAGTCCCCCCGACTCCCCGTCCCCGCGTCACTCTCCCACACACTGCTCCAGAGCGCGGCGGACCAGCACGCCCGCCATCGCCCGGCGGTACTCACGGCTACCCAGGAAATCCCCCCGGGGAGCGACCTCCTCTTCGACCGCCTCCGCCACCGCACGGATGCGGTCCGGGTCCAGCGGGCCGTCCACCCATTGAGCCGGAGCCTCGGCCAGGCGGACCGGCTCGGGCCAGACGCCGGTGAGGGCGACGCGGGCCCGACGCAC
>DQUX01000161.1 GCA_015662065.1 Anaerolineales bacterium
CCACAGCGGTTCCGCCGGCGTCGGGGAGGACCGCGGCGTCGGCGTGGCGGTGGGCGGGAGCGGGGTGGGCGTGGGGCCCACCCGGACCGCCACCTCTAGCTCCTCCCCCAGCGGCTCCCCCCGCCCGTCCTGAAGCTGCCAGACACCGACGTAGGTCCCATACACCACCGGCGCCTGCAACCGGAGCGTGATCTCCCCCTCCTCCCCCACCTCAATCGGCTCGACCCCCACCACCTCCGGCCCTCCCATCTGCTCGCCGGAGACGAACACCAACTGAAAGCCGTCCCTCCACACACAGGTCCCGCTGTTGCGCACAACCCACCGCTTGGTAAAGGCCTGCCCGGGGGCCAGGACCCCCGGCCACACCCGACGGTCCTCCACCAACTCCACATCGAAGGTACAGGCCGCCGCGGCAGTGGCCGTCAGGTCCGACGTGGGCGTGGGGGGGACGGTAGAGGTGGCGGTGGGCGCCGGCGTCGGGGTCGCCGTGGGCGCCCCCACCGTGGCCTGGATGGCCTCCAGAGTGGCGGCGATATGCGTGGCGGCCAGCTCCGGCGCTGGCGTGCCCACGATAGGCAACGGCACCCCCAGGCTGCCCAACACATCCGCCAACTGGCCTGTAGAAGCCAGAATCCCCGTCGAGCCCAGCAGCAGAAGCAGGATCAGCAGGCTTAGGACCAGTGGCACCCACAACCTCCGCCGCCGTGGAGGCGGGGCTGGCGTCACCCCGGAGGGAGGCGTCACCATCCCAGTAGAGGATACAGGCCGCATAGGGATGGTCTGCTCCAACTCCGACGCAGTCACCGCCGTGGCATGAGGAGGGGTCTGCACCGCCTGCCCCGCCGCCGCCCGCCGGAGGTCGGCCACAAACTGAGCCGCGGTCTGATACCGCTGGGCGGGGTCCTTCGCCAGGGCCCGCAGGATGACCCGTTCCAACCCCACCGACAGGTCAGGCCGAAGGAGGCGGGGCGAGGGGAGGGGGTCATTGATATGCTTAAGGACGACCCCCATCGGCGTATCCGCATCGAAAGGCAGGTTCCCCGTGAGCAACTGGTAGAGGACGATCCCCAGGGAGTAAATATCCGATCGCTCGTCGCCAGCGTGGCCCAGCCCTTGCTCAGGAGAGATGTAGGCCGGCGTCCCCACCATCGCACCGCTCGCCGTAATCCCGGTGACGTTGACCATCTTGGCGATGCCGAAGTCGGTGAGGATGACCTGGCCCTCGCTGGTGAACATGATATTCGCCGGCTTCACATCCCGGTGGACCATCCCCCGTCGATGGGCGTAATCCAGGCCCCCCCCCACCGCCGTGACTATGCGGATGGCTTCGTCCACCCCCATCCGTTCCTGGCGCGCAGCCAGCTCCTGGAGCCGCACCTTGAGGCTCGGGCCGTCGATGAACTCCATCACCATGTAGTAGACGCGCCGCTCCTGGTCGTAGTCGAAATCGTAGACCTGGACGATGTTGGGGTGACGGAGCGCGGCGACAGCCTTCGCCTCCCGCCGGAAGCGGGCGAGGAAGTTCGCCTCGTCGGCCAAGAAGGAGTGGAGCACCTTTACCGCCACGTGCCGGTCCAGACTCGGCTGGTAGGCTTTGTAGACCTCCGCCATGCCGCCGCGGCCCAGGTGCTCGATGATCTGGTATTTGCCTAGCGTCTCGCCGATCAACGTAGAACCCCTCCAAGAACCGCGGGGATTTTACTCCCCCCGGCATGAATTGTCAACCGCCCCCCCTCTCCTGCTGCTGGCACCGAGCGATAAACTCATCCAGGGCCCTCCATGCCTGGTCGAAGTCCGCTTCCGGTACCAGCAGATGGTCCCGCTGATAGGCAGAGAAGGCCAGCATGCTCACCCCGGCCTTCGCCACCACGTCGGTCAACGTAGCCAGGTACCCCACCAACCCCAGGTCCAGCGGCAAGTCGAAGGTGATGAGCCGATAGCCGGCGGCCTCCAGCCTCTCTGGGAGGTGCTCCCGCACCGCCCCCCACACCTCCGTTGGAAACACCAGCGTCAGCTCATCTTTGTCCACCACTGCGGCGGAGAAGGGCTCCACCACCTTCGCCAGCAGCGCGGTTCCCTCATAAAGCGCCTCCAGCGGCACGCTCACCACCACATACTCCCGACCATCGGTATAAAGGCGGGTTTGGGCCAACACATGGAGCAATCCAGGCGGCAGGTCCATAACAAACCTCCTGGGCGGTGGAGTTAAGATGCGGCCCCCCTGGCTGAAGGGCCGCATCAAGAGCGGGTGAGGGGACTAAAATCCCCGACTCTCGGCCTGAGAGGCCAACCACCCCCGTGAATGACAGTCCCACAAACCGTCATTCCACCCTTCGCAGCTACGACAATGGACTGACCCTCACACGTCCTTCCTGAAGTTCGGAAAGTTCCAAGTCGATGCAGGTCTCAGCCGCTGCCCGTATACTAGCATGACCGAGGATTTTCCGCAACTTCCATTTCCTGGCGGTCTTCCCCTATCGTGCTGGTGTGCTCGACCGTTCCACATCTCCGCCGCCCATCTGGACCATGCCGGAAGCCCTGCCGCCGGATCGGTCCCCCACCCCACGCGCGTGGGGAAACCGACCCCATCCCTGGCGCGCCGATGGTGGAGGGAGGTTCACCCCCCCACGCGCGTGGGGAAACCCCGTAGGGGCGACCCGGCGGGTCGCCCCCACGAGGTCCATCCCCCCGTGCGTGGGGAAACCGAACTCGGCATTCCGGCAATATCCTCATTAACTGGTCCACCCCCACGCGCGTGGGGAAACCGCGTGCGGAACGATATGGTATCGCGCCGAAGGATGGACTTTCAGTATCCTCCCTCGGATCGAACCCACTGTAACCGGAGCGTGTCTGTACGACATCGCCGAGGGGATCGACGGTTTCAGTATCCTCCCTCGGATCGAACCCACTGTAACCGTAGCGGGACCGGTTGCTGCGCTGGTTCGATCCGGGTTTCAGTATCCTCCCTCGGATCGAAC
>DQUX01000283.1 GCA_015662065.1 Anaerolineales bacterium
GCCCAGCCAGGCGTGCCGCAGTCCGGCGTCACCCAGGCAGTGGCGGTGATCTGATCGCCGACCCAAGCACGGGTGATCGTCACCGTCTGGGTGAGTACCCCGCCTACCGCCGGTCCGCCCGTGGTGGGAGAGAGGGTGCCGGTGGCGTCGGCCAGGCTCGCCGGACCGGTGAAGCTGGTGGCGACGTTGCCGTGCTGGTCGGTGGCGGTGAACACTATGGTGAAAGGAACCCCCGCCGCCTGGTCGGCGATGGGGGCGAAGAGAAACGTCACCGGGGCTCCGGGGGCGAAGTTGACGGTGGTGGTCCCTGAAACGCCGGTCCCCACCGTGGCGGTGACCACCACCGGGCCGGGCCGGGTGGAGGTGAGGGTGGTGTGTGCCTCCCCTCCCAGCGTGGTATCGGTGGTGGGATTGACCCCGCTGGTAGTGGTCCCCGTGGTGAAGGTCACCATCGTCCCATCGGACACCGGGTTGCCCCATGCGTCCAGCACCGTGGTCGTCACCGCGGCGCTGCAATCGACGCTGGGGGCGGCAGGAGTGGCCGTCAGGCTCACCTGCGCTGCCGGCCCCGGAACGACGGTCACGTTGGCCTGGTCGGTGTTGTTGGCAGGCTGGACGTCGGTATCGGCCGTGTCGATGCCGGCCCGGTTGGTGAGGAGGGTGCTCTGCCCCCAAGCGGTCGTCGTCATCACCTGAGCGGTCAGGGTGATGGCGCCCCCCTCCCCCGGATCCAGCGACGTCACGGTCCAGGTGTAGTGCGGGTGGGCCGCCGCCTGGAGCGACACATTCGGCGTGCCGGTCCACGCCACGTCGGTCAGGCTGACCGGCAACGTGTCGGTCACCACCACGCCCGTCGCGCTGGTGGTGCCGATGTTGGAGAAGACCAGGGTGAAGGTCACCGGGTCGTTGGGCGAGAGGGTCGTCGGCTCCGCCGTCTTGACCAGCCGCAGGTCGGGGAAACTCTGGACGATGGTGGTCACGGGGCCGCCTAGGACGGGAGCGAGTGCATTGTCGGCCGTGGTGCCGTAGTCGTCGTTGAGGATCAGCGTTCCGGAGATCAGGGGGCTATCCACCGACACCGTGAAGGCGAAGGTGGCGGTCTGGCCCGGCCAGAGGAACGAGGGCAGGCTCCAGGTGATCAGGCTCCCCGGGCCGGTCCCGCTCCAGGTCGCGCCGGGCGCGGCCAGGAGCGTCGTGCTCAGCGGCACCCGGTCGGTGACCATCAGCCCTTGGGCGGGGCCGTTGGCTCCGGCCCCGTTGGTGACCGTCAGTGTGTACCAGATCGTCCCCCCGGCCACCGTCGGGTCCGGCTCGTCGGTCTTGGTGATCACCAGCGAGGGCCAGGAACGGACGGTCGTCGTGACCGCGGGGCCGGCCGCGGTGGGGGTCACCTCGTCGGAGAGGGCCAGGTAGTCGTCGTTGACCAGGGGCAGGCCGTCGGTGAGCGGCGCGGTGACGGTGACGGCGAAGGTGACCAGGGCGGCCTGCCCGATCCCCAGGGGCGCGCTTAGCGTCCAGGTCAGCGTGTCGCCCGCCACCTGGGCGGAGGGGCTGGAACCGGCGTAGGCCGTGTGGCCCGGCAGTGTCTCGACGATGGTGTAGGGAAGGGAGGTGGTCAGGTGGCCGGTGTTGGTCAGGTGGATGGTGTAGGTGAGCCGCTGGCCGGCGGTGATGGGGTCATCGGAAGCGATCTTGCCCAGCGTGAAGGCGGGGGCATTGACGGCCGTCGTCACATCCGCCCCCTGGACCCGGTCGGCGTTGGCGGCATCGGCGTAGTAGGCGTCGTTGTGGATCAGCCCCTGGTCGGGAAACGGCCCCACGACGCGGACGACGAACTGAAGGACGGCGGTGCTGTTGCCGGGGAGGCCACTATCTCCGGGGAAGATCCGGTCGGAGGTGAACCAGACGAACTCGCCGCTTTCACCAGCGGAGAGGCCGCCCCAGAACCAGGTGGCTCCCCCGCCGTTCAAGACGCTGGCGCTCTCGAACACAGTGCCGGCGGGGGTGGTGTCGGTCACCACCGTCTGCTGGGCCTCCTCCGCCGTCTGATTGGTCAGGGTGATGACGTAGGTCAGCAGGTCCCCCTGGTCCACAGGGTCGGGCGTGGCCGACTTGGTGAGGCTGAGGGTGGTGGACTGAGCCATCCTCTGGCCCACGCCGGTGTACCAGGACGGGAGCAGGTCTGTGGAAGGGACGGGGCGGGCGGCTGGCGGGGCAGCCACGGCCGGGAGGGTCCACTGGAGGACCATCGCGACCACGATGAGGAACCCGAGGGTTCGGCCGGGTTGGATGCGCATCTCACACCTCCTTGGGGCACCCCCACCCAGGCCCCAGATCACTCTTGCCTAGCAGGCTTCTGTTGTCCATCGGCTCCGCTTCGATCGGGCGGCGGAGGCTGTTGTGGGCTCTTTGGGTTCAGCGACAGCCCAGTTGGGCGCGCATCTGCTCCGCCTGTTCTCCCCATTCTGGCGGCGGAGGGAGGGCCAGGAACCGGTCCAGGGCCTCGCAGGCCGGTTCGACCTGGCCCAGGGATGCGTGGGCCTGCCCCAGGGCGAACCAGGCCTCCGGCGAATCCGGGACCTGTTCCAGGGCCTGGTTCAGGGGCTCCAGCGCTGCCGTCGGGTCCCCCTGGACCAGGTAGAGGTTGCCCAGGCCGATGAGGGGCTCCGGCATGCCGGGGCAGAGATCCAGCGCTTGCTCAAACTCCGACCGGGCCTGCTCCAGCCGGTCGGCGTCGGGGAGGGCGACCGGCGTATCCGGGAGGGCTTGAGCCAGGTAGACGGCTCCCAGTTGGTAGTGGGAGCGGGGATCGTCTGGGTCCCGCTCCAGGGCGGCCTGGAGGTCGCTTTGGGCCTGGCTCAGGTTCCCCATCTGGTAGGCGATCGCGCCCCGGTTGTGGTGGGCGGCTGCGTTGTCGGGGGTGACGCGCAGGACGGCATTGAACTCCTGGAGGGCCAGGTCTGGCCGGTTCTGCTCTGTGTACATCTGGCCCAGCCAGAAGTGGGCCAGCGGGTGGTCGGGGTTCATCGTCACCGCGCTCTGCAGCGACTGGAGGGCCGGGTCGGGCTGCCCCATCTCGTAGTAGGCGCGGCCGAGCCAGAAGTGGGCGTCGGCGTCGCCGGGGGTGGACCGGGCGACGGCCTCCAGCGCGGCCAGCGCCTGATCTCGGGCGGCCTCGTCCCCCTTCTCGGCGTAGGTCTTGAGGAGCCAGAACCGGCCCTCGGGACCGCCGCGCCCTGCGGCCACCGCCTCCTCCAGGTGTGCCAGGGCGCGGGCCGCCCCCTCCGCGTCGCCGGACCGGCTATGGGCCACGTGGAGCCAGTAGTAGGTCTCCAGGCGGTCCGGCTCCGCCGCCAGCGCCGCCTCCAGGTCGGCGATTGCCTGGGTGTACCGGTCTACCCCCGCGCACCGGCTGGCCTCCACGTGTCGGCGGCCGCTGCGGAGCAGGTCGACACTCTCCTGGGGGCGACAGCCGGTCAGGAGGAGGGCCAGGGCGAGGCCGAACCAGAGCGACCGGCGCATCATTCTTGGCCTCCTCTCACTCCAGGCGGGGAATCAGGCTTACGATCTCCGTCTCGCTGGGGAGACGGCCCCGGCCGACCTTGAGACTCTCCTGAGGCTCGACCTTCTCGATGCCCATCTGTTTGAGGAATCGCTTGAGGGTTCCCAGGGAGAGGGTCACGCCGGGGATCTTATACCGCATCGGGATGACGATGGCGGGTTCCAGCAGGCTGATGACCTCCGAGGCCTCGGCGGGGGTCAGCCCGCCGTCGCCGCCCACCGGCACCAGGAGGATGTCCACCGTACCCAGCGCTTCGATCTGGGCCTGGGTGGGGACGTGGCCCAGGTGGCCCAGGTGGCAGATGGTCAGGCCGTTATAGTCGAAGTGGAAGATGGTGTTCAGGCCGCGGGCTGCTCCCTTTTTCTTGTCGGCGTAGGTGGCGATGGCGGTGATGAAGACACCTCCGATCTCGTACTCGCCAGGGGTATCCAGCACTCGGAAGGGGCCGCGCACGCCGCGGGTGTAGCTGCACTCCGGGGCATCGCGGCTGACGGTGACGATGTCGGCTCGAGGGCGGGAGAGGGTCAGTCCCACATCGGGGGCGTGGGGGTCGGTGACGATGGAGGCCATCCCGCGCTCCATAAGCCGGAAGCAGTTGAGTCCGTACCAGACGATTTCCATAGACAGAGCCTTTCCTTTCGCCCCGGGGACAGGCTGGCTAGGCGCGGCGTTGATTATACCTGATTCGGCGGAAATGCCAAAGCGCCTTCGTCCCTTGTCCACTCTTCCCTTTCATGCTACAATCCCTCGGCCCGGGGGGGGCGGAGGGGTATGCTCGATCTGGGGATCGTGATCGTCAACTACAACACCCGCGACCTACTGCGCACCTGCTTACGGACGGTCTATGCCAGCCGGGGGGCTCTGTCCTTTGAGGTGTGCGTGGTGGACAACGGTTCGGCCGATGGCAGCGCGGGGATGGTGGCGGACGGGTTCCCCGATGTACACCTGATCGCCAACGCGGAGAACCGGGGCTACCCGGCGGCCAACAACCAGGGGCTCCGGGCCTTGGGTTACCCCGGCGGGGCCGCCGCCCCCCGTTTTGCCCTGCTGCTGAATCCCGATACGGAGCTGCCGCCGGACGGGTTGGCGGGGATGTTGTCGTTTATGGAGGAACACCACGACGCCGGCGTGGCCGGCCCTCGGTTGGTGCTGGAGGACGGCTCCCTTGATCCGGCCTGTCGCCGCTCTTTTCCCTCCCCGGCCGTCTCCTTCTACCGGCTCTTCGGCCTCTCCCGACTCTTCCCCCGCAGCCGTCGCTTCGGCCGCTACAACCTGACCTATCTCGACCCCGGGGTGGTGGCGGAGGTGGATTCGGTGGTGGGAGCCTTTATGCTGGTCCGTCGGGAGGCGATTCGGATGGTCGGGTTGCTGGACGAGACCTTTTTTATGTATGGGGAGGATCTGGACTGGTGCTATCGTATCAAGGCGGCGGGGTGGAAGGTCTACTACAATCCCGCCGTGACGGTGCTGCACGTCAAGCGGGCGGCCAGTCGGCACAGCGCTCGGGCTCGGGTGGAGTTCTGGCGGGCGATGCGCTACTTTTATGAGAAACACTATGCGGAGCGGACCCCCTGGCCGGTTCATCTCCTCATCGTGACGACGCTGAGTGTGCGGACGGGCCTGGAGCGGCTGAGGCAGCGGGCCGGGTTGGAGGGGGTAAGATGAAGCAGCGGAGAGTGCAGGTCTTCTTCGTTGCCACTCTCATTCTGACCGACATCCTGATGGCCGGGGTGGCCTTCTACGCGGCCTACTGGCTGCGCCGATGGCTGCCCCTGCCCGACCCGGCGACCGATATGGCCTCCTCCGCCCGGTATGTGCCGATGATGCTCACCCACATCGCCTCTCTCCTCATCGTCTTTCTCTACAGTCGTCTATACCGGATGAGTCGCAGCCCGTCGCGGGTGGATGAATTCTACCAAATCTTCGGCGCGGGCACGGTGGGGGCGATGACCGGCGTGGCCCTTTCCTACCTGCTCTTCAAGAACACCCATCTGGAGCTGGACTATCCGCGGGCGATGGTCGCCTACGCCTGGCTGCTGACCATCGGGCTGGTGACGGTGGGGCGGCTGGCCCACGGGCGAATGCGGGCCACTCTCCAGGCCCGCGGCTGGGGGCGGGACCGGGTGCTGGTGGTAGGCACGGGGGACGTGGCCCGCATGATCCTGCACAAGATTCTGGCCAATCCCAGCCTGGGGTACGAAGTGGTGGGGGTGGTGGAGGCGGACGGCCCTCCGGCGGCCACCCTGCCGGCCCCGGTTCTGGGGCGTGCCCACGACCTGGCCAGCCTGATCGAGCAGCACCGGGTGGATGAGGTGATCATCGCGATGCCGGAGGCCACCCACCAGGATATCCTGATGCTCATCTCCGAGTGCGAGCGGGGCAAGGCGACCATCAAGGTCTTCCCTGACCTCTTCCAGATCATGGCGGGCCAGGTGGGCATCGGCGATCTGGGCGGGCTGCCTCTCCTGACCGTACGCGAGATCGCCCTCCGGGGCTGGCGGCGGGCCGCCAAGCGGATGATGGACATCGTGGGGGCGGCGATCGGTCTGGTCCTCTTCTCTCCTCTTATGTTGCTCACCGCCATCCTGATCAAGCTGGACTCCCCCGGGCCGGTCTTCTACGTGCAGGAGCGGATGGGGTTGGACGCCCGGCCCTTCCTGATGCTCAAGTTCCGCTCGATGCGGCAGGACGCGGAGGCCAGCGGCCCCGGCTGGACCCAGCCTGGCGATCCTCGGGTCACCCGCCTGGGGAACGTCCTGCGCCGCCTCAACGTGGATGAGCTGCCCCAGTTGATCAATGTCTTCCTGGGGGAGATGAGCCTGGTGGGCCCACGGCCTGAGCGTCCCATCTACGTGGCCCAGTTCCGCCGCTCCATTCCCCGCTATATGGACCGCCACCGGGAGAAGGCGGGGATGACCGGCTGGGCCCAGGTCAACGGGCTACGGGGAGATACCTCCATCGCCGAGCGGACCAAATACGACCTCTGGTACATCGAGAACTGGTCCCTTATGTTGGACGTCAAGATCCTCATACGGACGTTTTTCAATTTCTTCCGTTCGCCCAACGCCTATTGACA
>DQUX01000362.1 GCA_015662065.1 Anaerolineales bacterium
AGCCACCCGGCCCCCGTGACCCAGCGCAACGGACCCGCCCGCGTCATCCCCTTGCCCCGCCCTCCGCCTCAGCACTCGCTGTACCCACAGGCATAGCAGCGGCGGCATCCTTCCTCGTTGACAAACGCGGCATGGCCACACTCAGGACAGAGGTCGCCTGCGGGGAAGAGAGGGAGTTGCTCCACCTCCTCCCCGGCGGCAGTCAGCCCGGTCAGCCCCAGATACTCCGCCAGCACCCGCGCCACCCCATCGGGGAGGGACCGCACTCGATCCCGACCGAACCCCAGCGAACGACCGCCACCGATCCCCCTGAGTTGCTTGACCACCTGCTGCAGCCGGCGGGTCGCCGAGAGGGGGGAGGGGATGCGCAGAGCCAGGGAGATCAGCCGGCCGATGGCCTCCGCCACCGCCGCCGTGTCCGACCCCGCCTTGCCGACGTTGAGGAAGACCTCGAAGGGCTCCCCATCGCCGTTCTGGTTGACGGTGATGTAGGCGGGGCCCAGAGGCGTTTCCAGCCGGTAGGTGCACCCTTCCAACACGTGGGGGCGCGGCCGGACCCGGGTAGAAAACCCGGACCTCCTCGCCTCTTTCTCCCGACGGATCTGTTCCGTCTCCAGTACCACCTGCTCCCGGGAGCCAGCGACGTAGACGGTGAGCCCCTTACACCCCAGATTCCAGGCCAGCCGGAAGGCACGGGCCACGTCGTCGCGGGTGGCGGTGGAGGGAAAGTTGATCGTCTTCGAGATGCCCGCATCGACGAACGCCTGCAGCGCCGCCTGCATCCGCACGTGCTCCCCGGCGGAGATGTCCCCCGCTACGACGAAAACCTCTCGTACGGAAGGGGGCACCTCCTCCACACCCTGGCAACCGCCGGTCAGGGTGACCTGCTGGACGATGCGCTCCCTCGTCGCCTCGTCTATCCCCTCCCGCTCCAGCGCGCGAAGGAAGAGGGGGCTGGTGTAGCGAAGCTCCAGATCCCGCCCGTTGTCGTTCACGTGGCGCACGTAGGCCAGGGCGAAGACCGGCTCGCAGCCGTAGGCCTCGCAGCCCGCGACGGTGGCGATGGTCCCGGTCGGAGCGATGGTCGTCTGAGCGGCGTTGCGGATTCCCTGCCGCCGGATGCCCTCCACCACCTCCCCCCAATCCAGCGCTGGCCGCCCCCACCTCTCCGGCCACCGATAAGGGGTAAGCGGCTCCGGCGGGGTCCACCGCAGGTCGTCGGGATCGTAGATGCTGCCCTCGATGGCGGGGAAGGGGCCTCGCCGGCGGGCCAGGCGAATGCTGGCCTGCATCGCGTGATAGCGGACAAACTCCATCACCTGGGCAGCCAGTTCCTGCGCCTCCTCACCGCCGTAGCGGACCCCCAGCCAATACATCAGATCGCCCAACCCCATAATGCCCAGGCCGATACGACGGGTGCGAAGGGCGGCCTCTTTCAACTGCGGCACAGCGGGGACATAACCGTTGGCCTCCACCACATCGTCCAGGAAACGGACCCCCCACCCCACCGTCTCCCGGAGCTTCTCCCAGTCTATCGCCGGGTGGCCGTTCTCCCCCACCCGGACGTGGCGGGCCAGATTGACCGAGCCCAGACAGCAGTTCTCATACGGCAGCAGGAACTGCTCGGCGCAGGGGTTGGTGGCCTCGTACCCCCCCAGATGCGGGCAGGGGTTATCCCGGTTGGCGGTATCCAAAAAGAGCATCCCCGGCTCCCCGTTCCGGTGCGCCCCGGCGACGATCTTGCCGAAGATCTCCCGCGCCGGCACCGTCCGCCAGACCTGTCCATCCCGGGGGTTGACCAAGTCGATCGTGCCATCCTCCTCAACGGCGCGCATAAACGTATCGGTCGCACCGACAGAGATGTTGAAGTTGGTGATGGCGTTCTCGTTCGTCTTGCAGGTGATGAACTCCTCGATGTCGGGATGGTCCACCCGGAGCACGGCCATATTCGCGCCCCGCCGCGCCCCACCCTGACTGACGATCTCGCTGGCCGTGTCGAAGACCCGCATGAAGCCCACAGGGCCGGTGGCCTGTCCGCCGCTGGAGCGGACGACAGCTCCCCTGGGCCGCAGACGGGAGAAGGAAAAACCGGTCCCGCCCCCGGTCTGCTGGATCAAGGCCATATTGCGGAGGGTCTGGAAGATCCCGTCCGCCTCACGCCCCATATCGTCGGCGATGGGGAGCACGAAACATGCCGCCAGCTGCCCCAGGGGGGTCCCGGCCCCAGTGAACGTCGGGGAGTTGGGCATGAAACGGAGGGAGGTGATGAGCTCGTAGAAAACCTGCTCCGCCCTCTCCACCTCCTCCCCCCACGCCACCTCTGCGGCAGCCACATGGTGGGCCACCCGGCGGAACATCCCCTCCACCGTCTCCGCTGGCCTGCCGTCCGACCCCCGGCGCAGGTATCGCCGCTTCAGCACTTCCAGCGCGTTGGACGACAGCCGCGCCGTTACCGAGGCCTCCTCACGCCCAACTTCCCCTTCCGCCACCGATACCTCCTGAACCATCTCTCAGACCTCCTCCGCAGCCTGCCACCAAGGGTCCTCCAACTCACTCATTCTCCAGCAACCGGTTGATCTCCGTCCGCACCGCCTTCAGGTCCTCCAACCCCAGATAGACGATGGCGTAGCGGATATAGGAGACCGGGTCCAGTTCCTGCAACTCACCGATCACCAGGTCGCCGATCATCCGGCTGTCCACCTCCGGTTTGCCCATCTGCCGGATGCGGTCCTCCACCCGGTCCACCAGCCGCTCCAGCTCATCGGCCGACACCGGCCGCCGGGCGCAGGCGATGCGCAGGCCGGAGAGCAGCTTCTCCCGGTCAAACTCCTCCCGGCGACCATCCCGCTTCACCACCAGAGGCGTGGTGAGGATCGCCCGCTCCAGCGTGGTGAACCGCTGCCCACAGGAACGACACTCCCGTCGGCGGCGTATGCCCCGGGCGTCGTGGTCGGTGGCGATCACTCGGGTCCTCTTCGCTTCACAATAGGGACACTTCACCCGCCCGCTCCTTCCCTGATGGGGAGAGAAAAACACCAGATGTGGGGATAAACAAAAGCCAAATCCCC
>DQUX01000032.1 GCA_015662065.1 Anaerolineales bacterium
GATGGGGGGCCCGCCTTGTTGAATGGACGCCCAACCGCATCGAGGTGGAGGCGGAGGGGCCGGGGCTTCTGGTGCTGAGTGAGGTCTACGACCCCGACTGGCGGGCCGAGGTGGACGGCCAAGCCGCGGAGGTTGTCCGTACCGACGGGATTCTACGGGGGGTCTATCTGGGCGAGGGGATGCACCGGGTGGAGTTCGCCTACTGGCCGGCGGGACTGGGGGTGGGTATGGGGGTGACGGCGACGGGGGTGGCCTGCACCGTCATTCTCTGGATTGTCGGGGCGAGGAAGGCACGAGAGTGCAGGTAGAATCCGGTGGGCGATGGGGGGGCGTCCCGGCCTCCCGAACCGACGTCGCGGTGGCAATGCTGATCCTGGTGGCGTTCACCGCTGTCGGCCTGCTCACCGCCGACCGATACGGGTTGACCTGGGATGAGCCGGAGAACCTGGTGGTGGGGGAGCGGTACCTGGCCTTTTTCTGCGCCGGAGATGTCGCTCTATTGGACTTCAGCCGGCCCTGCCCCGAGGCGGATAACCCCGACGGCCTCCACCTGCGGCTTCTGGACAGCCACGCCCACCCGCCGCTCCCCAACATCGCGGCGGCGGTGGCCGGCCGGGTGCTGGGCCGCTGGACCGGGTGGATGGACCCTGTGGACGCCCGCCACGCGGCGATCGTCATCGCGGGTGGCCTGACTCTAGCCGTCACCTATCTCTTCGCCCGGGAGACCTTTGGCCGACCGGCGGCGGCACTGGCGGTGCTGGCCCTGGCGGTGTTCCCCCGGTTCGTTGGGCATGCTCACTACAATCTGAAGGATATTCCCAAGACGCTGCTGTTTGCCTTCACCCTGTGGGGGCTGTGGCGGGGCGTCGCCTTCCGCCGCCCTAGCTGGATCGTGGGGGCCGGGCTGGCCCTGGGGGCAGGGCTGAGCGTGCGGCCCAACCTGGTCGTGGCGGCGGCCATTGGCCTCCTTTGGATGGGGCTTCGTTTCCGCTACTGGTGGGGCGAGCCCAAGATTCGGCTGGCGCTTCTTACCATCCCTCTGGCGGCGGCCGTCGGTTTCATCGTGGCCTGGCCAGCGATGTGGGTGATGCCGGTGGAGACGGCGAGAGGGCTCTGGGAATACTGGACCTGGGTCGGGTTTACGGGCCGGCAGGGGTGGACCCTCTATCCTGTGCTCGCCCTTGTCTTCACTACGCCCTTGCCGACGCTGTTGTTGGCCTGCTGGGGGACGGTCGGCTCCATCCGTCTGTGGCGCGGCGATGAGCACCGGTCTCTGGTGCTGCTCTGGCTCTGGCTCGGGCTCCCTCTCGTACGGGCAAGCATGCCGGGCATGAACGTCTACGACGGCATCCGCCACTTCCTGGAGGTCGCTCCGGCACTGGCGATGATGGCGGCCCTGGGGGCAGGGGAGGTGATCTGGCTGGTGGGGGAAGCCCTCCGCAGGCTTCCGCGCTGGGTCGTGCACGCCGGGGTCGCTCTCCTCTTCCTGCCAGCGCTGCTCGACCTGGTCCGATTTGCTCCCTACGAGATCGCCTACTTCAACCGGCTCATCGGAGGCCTTCCGGGCGCACAGGCCGCAGGGATCCAGGACGCCACCGACTATTGGGGGACCTCCTACCGGCGTGGGTTCACCTGGCTGAGCGAGAACGCGCCGCCTGGCGCGTTTCTCTACATGCCAGCGGGCCAGGCCCACCTGGCCGCCGCCGTGCACGGCCTGTGGCTGCGGGAGGACATCGTGCTCGTATCGGAGGGAGAGCCGGTCGCCGGGCCGGTATATGTGATGCACACCACCCGGCCGACGGAGTACCACGCCGTGGACCGGTACTGCCGATCGCACCTGGAACCGGTGTACCTGGTCGAGGTGGACGGTGCGCCGATCCTGGAGATCTTCTCACTCTCCCCAGAGGAATGGGAGGGAGCGTGGGGAGCGGGGTCCCGGTGAGAGGGCCGGGCATACTTCCCGAGAGGCGGGTTTTGCGCTATAGTTGGTGTAGGGGAAAGCGATGATCCGACGTTGGCTGCTCTGGCTGGACCCCCGTCGCCTGGCGGTGGCGATTCTCTTTGTGGGCCTCTTCGCTATGGCGGTCCGCGCCCCGGCCGACACCGACACCTGGTGGCACCTACAAGCCGGGCGGGCGACGCTGGAGAGCGGCCACATCCTCCAGACCGACCTCTTCTCCCACACCCGTTATGGCTCCGCCTGGGTCAACCACAGTTGGCTCAGCCAGGTGATCCTGTACTGGCTGTTCGACCACTTCTCCTACGCCGGGCTGGGGCTGTGGATGGGGGCAGTCGTGGTCGCCACTTTCGCCCTCGTCTACTTGCAGATGGAGGGAGACCCTTTCACGCGGGCCTTTATCCTCGTCCTGGCAGCGGCAACGTCGGCGGTGGTCTGGATCGCCCGACCGCAGTTGCTCTCGTTCCTGCTGACCGCCGTAGTTGCCTATTTGCTCTACCTTTTCAAATGGCGGAGGGTGAACCGGCTGTGGCTCCTGCCACTCATCTTCGTCCTCTGGGTCAACCTGCACGCCGGTTACGCCCTGGGCTTCATGCTGTTGGTCGCTTTCGTCGGCGGGGAGGTGCTTAACCATCTGCTGGCCCTGGTCGCCCCTTCCCACCTCAAGAGAGAGGGGGAAGACCCCGCGGTCGATTGGCGAGGAATCGGACTGGTGATAGGGGTGGCGGTGCTTTCGGCGCTCCTCCTGGTGGTCAACCCCAACACCACCCGGATGTGGACCTACTACCTGGAGACGGTGCGCATCGGCGTATTGCAGGACTTCATCCAGGAGTGGCAATCGCCGGACTTCCACCCCCTCTACACCCAGCCCTTCATCTGGTTGCTCCTGGCGACGATGGCGGCGATGGGGCTTTCCGGTCGCCGGGTCGACGGGACCGATCTGGCGATGGTCGGCGGGTTTGCCTACGCCGCCCTCCTGGCGGGACGGAACTTCGGGCCGTTCGCGCTGGTGACCGCGCCGGTCCTCAGCCGGCACGTGGCAACAATGCTTGCGCGCTGGGGCTGGTCGGCCCGCCGCCGGCCCCGCCTCGACCTGCGGGCGCGCACGGTGCTGGGGGCGGTCAACCTGTGGCTGCTGGCACTGATCGTTGCGCTGGCTGTTGCAAAGATCCGTCTGCCCCTCAGCCCCGCGTTCAACGAACAGAAGCAGCAGGAAACGCTGCCGGCGGGAGCGGCGGCCTGGATCCGCCAGCACCGACCGGCGGGGGAGATGTACAATCCCTACAACTGGGGCGGCTACCTGGTCTGGACGCTGTGGCCGGACTACCGGGTCTTCGTGGACGGACGAACCGATCTCTACGGCGACGCATTCCTTCGCCAGTACTTGGACGTGCAACTGGCCCGGCCCGGGTTTGAGATGGTGCTGACGGACTATGACGTCAACCTGATCCTCACCTACCCCGACGACATCCTATCGGCCCAGTTGGCCTGTAGGGGGGGATGGGAGGAGGTCTACCGGGACGCGGTGGCAGTGGTCTGGACGCGGACGGAAGAGCGATGAGGGAACAGCCGCGCTGGCGATGGCAGGTGGTGGGCGTCACGCTGCTGGCGGCGGCGCTGCGACTGGTCGGCCTGGGCAGTAAGAGCTTCTGGTTCGACGAATGCTTCACCTACACCGTAACCCTGGCCCCGCTGAAGAACAGCCTCGAAGCGTTGCTGGTCGCCGGCATCTACTCCCCCCTTTACTTTTTGTTGCTGCGCCCGATGACTGCGCTGGCGGGCACCAGCGAGTACGCCTTCCGGTTTCTCTCCGCCGCCTTCGGCCTGCTCTCGGTACCGCTCATCTACCGGTTGGGATGTCGTCTGGCTGACCCGTCCACGGGCGCAGTGGCGGCCTTATTGCTGGCCGTCTGCCCGTTCCACATCTGGTATTCCCAGGACGCGCGGACGTACGCCCCAATGCTCTTCTTTGGCCTGGCCGCGATGAGCTGCTTCGTCCTGCTGCTGCGCGGCCACCGGAGATGGGGCTCCTTCGCGTTGTACAGCGGACTGGCTTATCTGATGCACTACGCCGCCTTTTCCTTACTTTATGTTCAACTGGTCCATCTGTTGCCTTGGCTGCGGCAGGGCCGACTGCTTCGCCGCTGGTTCCTGGTCCAGGTAGCAGCAGCGATCCCTCTGGCTCCTTGGCTGGCCCTCTACGCGATCCACGGGATCCGGCCAGCCGGCCTGGATTGGATCCCTCGTCCGAGCCTGCTGGCACCCCTTTACACCCTCTGGAACTTCACCACGGCCAGTGCAGAGACCGTCACTCCGCTGGTGGGGATCCTGGCGATAGGGACCGGCCTGGTCTTCCTGCGGGGTCTGTACCCCTGGGATCAGGCGCGGCGGCTGTTGGTCTGGTGGTTGGCGCTACCGGTTGGGTTTCTACTTCTTCTCTCCCTGCGACGTCCCTACTACGTGGACCGATACCTTATGGCCAGCCTGCCGGCCTATCTGCTGCTTCTGGCGATGGGGATCACCGCGCGGCGGGGAGGAGTCTGGCGAGTGTTAGCGGCAGCCATCGTGCTGGCGGCGATGGCCTGGGGCACGGCCCGGCTCTATACCGATCCCTACTTCGCCAAAGAGGCGTGGCGAGAGGCGACCGCTGCCGTCGAGGCAGATTTGGAACCTGGGGACGTAGTAGCGCTGCAGGACGAGGAGACGCTGATCGGGACCTCGGTCTACCGTACGCGAGAGTGGCCCTATGTTGTTCTGGAGCCTGGGGGGGAATCTGGGATGCTGAAGGATGCGGCCGCCCGCTACGAGCGTGTGTGGCTCGTGTGGCGAAGCCCCCGCGAATCCAACCATCGGATCTCTAAGTCTGCACCCTTCGATATCTTTGCCGAAGCGACCCCGCCGGTTCGCGCGTGGTTGGCCGCCCACCGGGAGCAGGTCGCCCTTCATCTGCAGTTGCCTGGCCTAAGCGTGGTGCGGGTGGATGGACGGGAGTGAAATGAGAGAGCGTCGGTCGCAGGTCGGGGCTGTTGCCGGGCTGGCCTGGCTCTTCCTCGTCGTCGCCTTCTACTACGTGGCTCACAAGCCGTTCACCACTGCCAACCTCCTGGCCCTGGCGCAGGGGCTGGCGGGGTTGGTCGGCGGAGGGCTGGTGGCGGCGCTGGGGACCGGCGTGGGTTTGTGGCCACTGCGCTCGCTGGACCTCGGGCCGGGCGAGCGTCTCGTCTGGGCGGCGGCGCTGGGATTGGGGGTGGTCTCGCTGGTCGGACTGGGGCTGGGGGCGGTGGGGTTATTGCACCCCTGGCTGTTGTGGACACTTACGGCCGCCGGGCTTGCAGTCACCGTCCGGCAGTTGTGGCGAGCATTGCGAACAGCCTGGGACGACCCGGCCTGGCGGCCGCGTGACCGCTTCGAGGCTCTTCTAGCGGGCTACTGCGGCCTGATGCTGGCGATCGCCCTAGTCTGGGCATTGACCCCTCCCACCGCCTGGGACGGCCTGGTGTACCACCTGACCGGTCCCAATCTATACCTGGCGACGGGGCGAATCTCCCATCCTCTTGACCTTCCCTACCTGGGCTTCCCGCAACTGGTGGAGATGCTCTTCGCCTGGGGGATGGCGTTGACCGGCGAACGGGCGGCGGCGGTGATCCACTGGTTCTACGCAGGCCTCGTTGGGACGGGCCTTGTTGGGGTGAGCCTCGTTGGGGCGGCCCCCGTTGGGACGGGCCTTGTTGGGGCGGGCCTCCGTGCCCGCCCCACAGAGGGCCGCCCGTACGTGGCGGCGGCGGTGCTGCTTTCGGCCCCCACCATCGTCATGCTGGCCGGATGGCCCTACGTGGACCTGGCGCTGATGCTCTACACGACGCTGGCCTTCCTGGCCTTGACCCGCTTCTGGGAGGGAGGCCCTCAGGCGCGTTGGTGGTTGGTCCTGAGCGGTGCCTGCGCCGGGCTGGCCCTCTCCACCAAGTACACCGCGCTGGCGCTGTTGCCCGCCCTGGCGGCAGCGCTGTTGGTTGCCAAGGGCTGGAAGCTCGAACCTCGAATCCGCAATCTGCAATTCGCGATTCGCCACTCGCTCCTCGCTTGTGGCGTCGCCCTCGCTGTCTGGTCCCCCTGGTTGCTCAAGAACCTGCTCCTCACCGGCAATCCCACCTACCCGTTCTTCTTCGGGGGGATGTACTGGGACGACTATCGGGCCTGGTGGTACGACCGGCCGGGAACGGGACTGGCCTACACCGCCCCGTGGAGTCTGCTCACCGCACCGTGGGATGCAACCATCTGGGGGGTGGAGGGAGCAGCGGGGTACTCCGCCACCATCGGCCCCCTCTTCCTGGCCCTCCTGCCGCTGCTCCTTCTGGTCTGGCGGAAGCTGTCCTCTCCCCAGAGGCGATGGCTCCGGGCGGCGCTGGCCTTCTGCGGTGCCCTCTACATCTTCTGGCTGTGGGGGATAGCCCGCACCGCTCTTCTGATCCAGACCCGGCTCCTCTTCCCTGCCTTCGGGGTGCTGGCGCTGATGGCGGGCGTAGCGGTGGAGGGATTGCGGCCACTGCCCCGGCACCCTCTCAATGTGGAGTGGCTGGTGCGGGCGGTGGTCGTGGGGGTGCTGGCACTGACGCTGGTAGGCACGCTTCTCTCTGCCGCGCAAGGGCGACCGTTGGGGGTGCTCTTAGGATTTGAGAGCCGGGAGGATTTCCTGGCCCGGCGGCTGGGGTGGTACTATGCTACGGTGGAATACATCAACCAGGAGCTCCCCTCAGATGCCGTCGTCCTCTTCTTATGGGAGCCGCGCTCCTACCACTGCCAGGTCACTTGCCTGCCGGACGCCCTGCTGGACCGCTGGCTCCACACCACCCACCTCCACGGCCACGACGCCGACCGGATCGCCGCCCTCTGGCAGACGGAGGGGGTCACCCACGTGCTGCTCCACCGCGCCGGGCTGGATTTTGTGCTGGCGGACCGGTTCGACCCCATCACTCCGGCGGACGTGCAGACGCTGGAGGAGCTGCTGGCTCGTCACCTGACACCGGTGGGGACCTTCGGCTCCGCCTACGAGCTCTACCTGCTGGAGGAAGTCCCGTGACACTGCCGCGTTGGTTGCTGTGGCTCCTGGCCGCCCTTCTCTTCTTGGTCCTCGTAGCAGGCCAGAGCTGGGCCACCTACCGGCTCTTCACCTCCCGCTTCCCCGGCGGGAACGACTTCTACTCCCGCTGGGCCAACGGCTGCGCTCTCATCTGGACGGGGGAGAACCCCTACTCCGACGCGGTCACCCTGCAGACGCAGATCGGTATGTACGGCCGGCCGGCCCGGCCCGGCGAGGACCTAGCCGCCTACTCCTACCCCCTCTACGCGCTGTTCTTTTTCTGGCCGCTCTGTTTCATTCACACCTACCCGCTGGTCCAGGCCGTCTGGATGACCCTGATGCTCTACGCGCTGCTGGCGGGAGTCGTCCTGACGGCCCGGGTGGCCCGCTGGCGGCCGCCCGCCTGGCTGTGGGGCGTCACCCTGGTCTGGGCGGCGTTCAACTACCCCCACGCCCGCGCGCTGATCCTGGGGCAGATGGCGACCCTGGTCTTCCTGGCGCTGGCGGCGGGGCTCTGGGCGCTGGACCGGAGGTGGGACGATCTGGCGGGGGCGCTGCTGGCGGTCACCACCATCAAGCCACAGATGAGCTTCCTGCTGGTGCCCTGGGTGCTGTGGTGGGCCGCCTGGCGGAAGAGGTGGGGGGTGTGGCGGGGCTTCGGCCTGACGATGGTTTTGTTGGTGGGGGGCTCCTTCCTGCTGGTGCCCACATGGGTGGGGGACTTCCTACAGGGCGTGCGCAACTACGACGTCGTGGCGGCCACCGACTATCACTCGCTGACCTGGATCGTGGTGCGCTACTTCCTGGGGCTGGGGCCGGTGGTGGAGACGGTCGGCGTGGCGGCCTTCGCCCTCTACGGGCTGGCGGAGGCCTGGCGGGGACGGCGGGCGGGATGGGGCGGCTTCCTCTGGACGACAGGGCTGGTGCTGGTCCTGACCCACTTCATCGCCCCCCGTACTGCCACGACCCACTACACGATGCTCTTGCCGCCGCTCTTCGCCTGGTTCGCCGGTCTGGAGGATCGCCTCGGCCACAGGGCAGGGCCGGTGGCGGCAGGGATCGAGGCCACGCTGCTGGTGGGCCAGTGGGTCATCTTCCTGGCGACTATCGAGGGCAACTACGAGACCGCTCCAGTATACCTCCCCTTCCCGGTGATGATGCTGATCGTACAGGTCGCCTCCCGGAGACAGGTCTGGCGGGAGGGTGAAGAGCGATGAGGCGGGCCCGCCCCTGGCAGATCGTCGCAGTCTGCGTGTTGATCTACGCGGGCGTGACGCTCGCCCGCCACGGCTGGGATCCGATGGCCTTCGTGATCGTCGGCGAGCGGTTCGATCCGGGAGTGCCCGGCGGATCGTTAGGGTACGACGGGCAGTTCGCCTACCAGATCGCCCGCGACCCCGTGGGCGGCCGGTGCTACTTGGACGTGCCGTCCTACCGCTACCAGCGCATCCTCTACCCGCTGCTGGCCCGGCTGCTCTCCCTGGGCAAAGCCCCGCTGATTCCCTGGGTGCTCATCCTGATCAACGTGGTGGCCTTGCCCACGGGCACCGCGCTGACGGAAGCGATCCTGGCAAAGCACGGCGTCAGCCGCTGGCACGCGCTGGCCTATGGCCTCTACATCGGGTTGCTGATGCCCGTGCGCCTCGATCTCACCGAGCCGCTGGCCTATATGCTGGTCCAAGCCGGGGTCCTGGCCTTCTCCCGCCAGCGGCTCCGGATGAGCGCACTCTGGTTCGCCCTGGCGGCGCTGACGCGGGAGACGACACTGCTGTTCGCCCTGGCGTATATCCTCCACCTACTGAGCGTCCGTCGGTGGAGGGCCGCCTTTGGATGGGGCGGGGCTGTTGTGACCCCCTTCCTGACCTGGCAGATCCTGCTCTGGAGATGGTTGGGCAGTTGGGGGATAGGCTCCGGGGGAGCGCTTGCTACTTCCTTTGAGGTCATCCCCTTCCGCGGCTGGTGGGTGATGGCGACGATGAACCCTTTGGCTTTCGCCATGATGTCCCTGCTGGTCGTTCCAATGGCGCTTTTGCCGGCCACGCTCTCGGCGCTGGTGGTGATGGGAGATCTTCTCCGGGGAAGGAACACCCCCGCCGTATGGGCCCTTCTCCTCAACGCCGCCGTCTTCCCGTTCCTGCCGACTTCGAACGTACTGGACCCCCTGGGCCTATCCCGTACGACGGCGGGTCTGGTGACGGCTGTCCTGGACTTCGGCGCGGAGCAACGCCGCCAGCGGGCGCTGAACTACGCGCTCCTGTGGATCATCACCCTGGTCTTTCTCTTCAACGACAGCTTCTTGCCGTGCAGTTAGGGAGGGAGGGAGTGAACAAGCGGGCAGAACAGCGGACCGCTCCGCTGGTGGCGATCCTGGGCCTGGGGTTACTCCTCCGGCTCATCGCCCTGCGCACACGGGGTATATGGTACGACGACGCTTTCAGCATCCTCCTCTCTCGTCGGGAGGTGACCCGCATCGTCGCCGGGACCGCGGCGGATACGATGCCTCCTCTCTACTATTTCCTGCTGCACGCGTGGATGGGGTTGGGAACGGGCATCCCAACGCTGCGCCTGCTCAACGTGCTGCTCAGCCTGGGGATCATAGCGTTGACCTACCGGGCAACCTTCTCCCTCCTCGAAAACCGCCGGGCTGCCCTGTGGGCCGCCCTCTTCGCCGCCGTCTCGCCGTTCCATATCTACCACGCCCAGGAACTGCGAATGTACGGCCTGCTGTGTGCGAACCTGCTCTTGTACCTCTATTTCTTTATCCGCATCTACCTGCGCCTCGACCGGCAGGGCTGGTTCTCCTGGATCGGCCTGACCGTGGCGGGCGCACTGGCGATGTACAGCCACAACTTGGCTCTCTTCAGCCTCCTCGGCGCCGATTTCCTGCTTCTCCTCAAACGGCGCTGGCGGTTGCTGGGACGGCTCCTGCTCGCCCATGCGTTGTCCTTCCTCCTGGCGGCCCCCTGGCTGGTGATGGTGCCGGGGCAGGTGGCCAAGATCCAGCGGGCCTTCTGGACGCCTCGGCCGGGATTGTTGGAGCTGGTCCAGACGCTGGTCGTCTTCCACACCAACCTGCCCGTCCCCCGGTGGATGCTCCCCATCTCTCTGGCGGGGGCGATGCTGTTCCCCACGTTCGTGGTCTATGAACTGGTGCGCCGCAGGTGGCGTCATCTAGGGGTACAATTGCTGGCAGTGTTCAGCCTGCTCCCCCCAGCCCTGACGTTCGCTGCCTCCTACCTGATGCGGCCCCTGTTCGTGCCACGGGGGATCATTCTCTCCTCACTGACCTACTACATGCTGGGAGGGCACGTCGTCTCGGATCAGCACCGGCGTTGGACCCACGCGGTGCTGGCCTTGATCTTCGTCATCCCGGCGTTGCTCGCCCTCCCCAGCCATTACACGTTCGACGAGTTCCCCCGCTCCCGCTTTGAGCAGGCTGCCGCGTTCCTGCGCGCGCACGTCCATCCGGGCGACGTCGTGCTCCACGACAACAAGCTGAGCTATTTTCCAATGCATTGCTACGCTCCAGAGCTGCCCCAAGTCTTCCTGCCCGATGAGCCAGGCTCCCACAACGACACCTTGGCACGGGCCTCGCAGGACGCGATGGCGGTCTGGCCGGTGAAGGACCTCCAGACAGGCACGGAAGGCGCACCCCGCCTCTGGTTCGTGTTCTTCACACGGGCTGTGGAGGAGTACGCGGCGATGGGAACCCCCCACCCGGTCCTCGCGGAGCTGAGGCAGGAGTGGCGACAGATGAACCAGGCGACCTTCGGCGACCTGGAGGTGATCCTCTTTGAACGTCGTTAATCGTTCGCCCTCCACCTGTTCCTGATGGGGGTCTTTATGTGGGAATACACCGGATGAACCCCGCTCCGTGCGCCGGTCTTGTTCTGGTCCGCCGACCTGCTGGCCGGGGTGGAATGGTTGGGGGAAAACACGTCGTGGGAGGAGACGGTGCTGGCGGAGCTTGAGACCGGGAACCTGGTCCCGGCCCGCATCGGTCATCGGGTGGTGCTGGGCCACTGGATGGAGACGGTGGATTACGAGGGGAAGCGGGAGGCAGTGGCCCGATTCTACGAGGCCGAGACGCCCGACGGCGAGCGGCTGGCGCTGTTGGGGGAGTGGGGGGTGGGCTACGTATTTCACGGGCCTGGCGAGCGGGCGATGGGCGGGTTCGACCCCCAGGCAGCGCCTTACCTGGAGCCGGTGTTACGGCGAGGGGAAGTGACTCTGTATCGCGTGGAGGGACGACCGTGAGGCGGATTTGGATGAGGCTGTGGCGATGGGAGCCGCTTCGTCGCGGCATAACACTTTACCTGTTTGTGAGGGCCAGCCTGAGCCTGTGGGCCGCGGTGGTGTTGACACTCGTGCCGGCCGAGACCGGCCCGTCTGATCCGCCCCGCCCCTACCTTGGCATCGCCCCGGTGGATGGAGGACTGGCCGGATTGCTCCTGGGCCCCTGGCAGCGATTCGACACGTTGCACTACGTCTATGTGGCGACCCACGGGTATGAGGCTGGGACATCACATACTGTCTTCCCGCCTCTCTACCCTGCGCTTATTCGTGCTGTAGGCGGGTTGCTGGGCGGGCAGTATTTGTTGGCCGCGTTGCTCATATCCAATCTGAGCGCGGTAGGCTACCTTACCGTGTTTTTTGCGTTGGCCGAGCGAGAGGTTGGACCGGCGGCAGCCCGCAGAGCGCAGGTCTATGCGGCGCTTTACCCGTGGGCTTTTGTCTTGCTGGCTGGCTACAGCGAGTCGCTCTTTCTATTGCTGGCCGGACTATCCTTCTGGATGGCGCAGCGTGGGCGGGGATGGGCGGCCGGTCTGTGTGGTGCACTGGCGGCGTTGGTCCGTCTGCAAGGCGGTGCTCTGGCTCTGCCCCTCACGTTCGAGGCCCTGCGCCGGCGCAGATTCCGGCTCCGGCCACTGCGGATGGATCTCCTATGGCCGCTGCTTCCGGCGCTGGCTTCCGTTGGCTTCTTGCTTGGGCGGGCGTGGGCCGGCATCGAGCCGATTACCGTCACTTACAGCGCCCACTGGCGCCACGTCTCGGCTCCACCCTGGATAGGAATGGCAGTGAATCTCCGCAATATACTGGACGGCGTGGCCCATCCCACAGATTACCTGGATTTCGCGGCCGCCTGGCTCGCCATCGCGCTGACAGTGGCCGCTTGGTGGCAGTTGCCGCCGGCCTACGCGCTATATGTGAGTGCGACGACCCTGTCCAATCTCTCCCATCTGCGCATGCCCCATCCGATGTGCAGCGTGGGGCGACATACGATGGAATTGTTTCCCGGATTATTTCTGCTAGGCAGACTGGGCGAGCGCAGTCCGCGGCTGAACCGGTTGACCCTCTGTCCCCCGACGGCCCTGTTTATATACCTGAGCGCTCAGTTTGTGCTCTGGGGATGGGTGGGATGACAGCGATGAGACGGCGCGACTTGCTGGGGCTATTCTGCCTGTCGCTGGCCGTGCGGCTGGGCGTGGCCGCCCTGATCCCCCGTCCCGGCTATATGGACACGGCCTACTACGCCGCCGGCGCGGTGCGGCTGGCTCAAAGCGGCGGCCTCAGCGAGCCTTTCCTCTGGAACTACCTGGACGACCCGACGGGCATCCCCCACCCCGGCTTCCTCTACTGGATGCCATTCCCCTCGCTGCTGGCGGCCCCCTTCGCCGCTCTTTTCCCCGGCTCGTTCTTTGCTCTCCAACTTCCCTTCGTCCTTCTCTCCGCGCTGCTCCCCCTCGTCGCCTACGCCCTGGCCTGGGAAGCCACTGGCCGACGGCGCACGGCCCGGCTGGCGGGTCTCCTCACCCTCTTCAGCGGCTTCTTCTTCCCCTACTGGACGCTCCCCGAGACCTTCGCCCCCTTCGCCTTTTTCGGGAGCCTGGCCCTGTGGCTGGCCGGACATCGGAAGCTGGAGGCTGGAAGCTGGAAGCTAGTCGCTGGTCGCTGGCTGCTGGTCGGTGTACTGACTGGACTGGCCCACCTGACTCGTGCCGACGGCATTCTGCTCCTCCCCCTGGTTGCCCTCGCTCCCCTGGCCTCGTCCCAATCACGCAACATATCATCCCGAGCTTGCCGAGGGACGCAACACGCAACACGTTTTGTCATTTGTCATTTGTCATTTGTCATTCTGGGCTACCTGCTCGTGATGGGGCACTGGTTCCTCCGCAACCTGGCGACCATCGGGAGCCTCCTCTCCCCGGCCGGGGCCAAGACCCTCTGGCTCACGAACTACGACGACCTGTTCTGCTACCGGTGCGACCTCTCCCCCCACTCCTATCTGGCCTGGGGTTGGGGGAACATCCTCCGCTCGAAACTGTGGGCGCTGGGAGTCAACCTGGAGCGGTTCCTGGCGGAGGATTGCCTGGTCTTCCTGCTGCCCTTCGTCCTCATCGGCCTCTATCGCCTGCGCCGCTACCCTGCAATCTCCTCCTCACTTGCCTACTTGCCACTTGCCTACTTGCTCCACTCTCTCGCCTTCACCTTCCCCGGTCCCCGCGGCGGCTTCTTCCACGCCAGCGCGGCGGCGTTGCCTGCGCTCTTTGCCGCCGGGGC
>DQUX01000061.1 GCA_015662065.1 Anaerolineales bacterium
CACCGCCGCCCGCCCCGCCACCAGCGCCGCTTGGTGGGCCGCCAGCACCCCCCCGGCCCGCCGTATCCCCAGGACGGAGACCAGCAGGACGGCGATCACCACCACCCAGAAGAGCGGCTGGCCGAGAATCCAGTCTGTTCTACCCATCCCTCACCTCTGCCGTGGGCAGGGAGAGCGGGGGGGACAGGCTGCCCGCCCCCGGCTCCCCCGCCTACCCCCTGCTTGCTACTCCCCCCATTCCAGCGGCACGGTGTCGATCTGCTCCCCCGTCCGCTCCGCCAGGTCGATGATCTTCGGCCCCAGGATGGCGACAACGGCCACGACCAGGCCGACCGCCACCGCCACCAGGATGACGGTGGTGGCCAGGTTGCTCAGCCCCGCCTCCCCGGTCAGCACCTCGCGGACCGCCAGACGCTCCCGCAGGACCTCCGCCTCCACCTTCGCACGGCAGTACAGGTACAAGAGCTTCTCGTTCACCTCAACACCTCCTTGATGTTCGATGTTCGACGTTCGACCTGCGGCGTTTCACCCATCACCTCACGCACCACCTCCTTCCTAAAACCCGGCCAGGCCGGTGACCACCGTCCACAGGGCCGGCCCGCCCACCAGCAGGAAGATGACGATGAGGGTGGTCGCCGAGACGACGTACCCCATCGCCTGGGTGTTGTCCTGCCCCTGCTGCCGCAGGAGCCGCCGCTGCTCGTGCTGGGCCGTCTCCGTGTGGGCCTCCAGCACCGGCCCCAGCTCCCCTCCCTCCGCCAGCACCGCCAGCAGGTCGGCGCAGAGGTTGACCAGCGGCTCGCAGAGCCGGTTGTGCTCCATCACCCCCCTCAGCCCCCGCCCCAGGTCCGCCGTGATGTCGTACACCTGAAGCGCCCGGTACAGCTCCTTGACGAACGGCCCGCCGGGCCGGGAGGTCAGGTAGCGCAGGGCGGAGACGAAGGTCCGCCCGGAGCGGACGTAGACCCGCAGTTCCGGCACCTTGTACCCCATCTCCAACACGATCTGCCGCCGCCGCTTCTCCGCCGCCTGCGCCGCCTCCTGGTCGGGGTCGAAGAAGCCGACCAGCCCCCCCAGCAGCCCCACCAGGGCCATCCAGAGGGGGCCGTGGAGGGCGGCCAGCGCCGCCCCCACCAGGACCAGCCCGCCCAGGGCGAAAAGGATACCCCGGAAGACCTTAGCCGCCCACATCGTCTCCGGGTTCCAGAAGGGGGCGTCGGGGTTGGGCGGGGCGGCCTCCCCCGGCCCCCAATACCAATCCGCCTGCCTGAGGAGGACCAGATAGCGCCCGTTGATGCCCTCCGCCCCCTCCCGCCCCCGCAGGAGGTCGGCCAGCCCCTCGACGGTGGGGGCCAGGAAGCCCAGCCCCTTCGCCTCCCGGAGCCGGAGCTGCTCCGGGATGACCCGCTCCTCCTTCTGTGCCCGGACCACCTTCTGACGGGGCCAGACGAAGGCCCCGAAGACGGCCAGGAAGCTCAACGCGGCGAAGAACCCGATGATCAGTTCCATATCAGCCTCCCACCCCACCGGCTCTCACACCCTGCGCCGTCCGTGCCGGAGCTTCTCCCCGCCCCCGCTCCACCGCCACCCGCTCGATGATCAGCCCCCGCCCGGCGGTCCGGTGGGCGTGGATGTAGGCCACCACCGTCAGCGCCGCCGCACCACCCGCCGCAGCCTGCCCGACCGGGGTGGTGAAGAACTCCGTCCCGTACCCCAGGCCGCCGGTGAACGTCGTTGCCAGCCGCAGCAGCGCCATCACTGCCCACGGACCGACGATGCCCCACATCACATCGGTCCGCCGCCCCCGCTGCTGGTCAATCGTCTCCTCGTAGATCCGCGCCATCTCCCGCGTCGAGGCGGCGTGCCGGGCCAGCATCTCCGAGACCTCACCCCCCGCCTCCTCCGCCACGATCAGACCCGTCGCCAGGGCGTCGAACACCGGCGACTCCCGCCGGTCGGCCACCGCCTGGAGCGCCGCCGCCAGCGGCTCCCCGCCCCGCACC
>DQUX01000218.1 GCA_015662065.1 Anaerolineales bacterium
AGTATACACCCTTATCGATTATTGTGCAACAACTCTAGTTAACAGGGTGTCATACCTGCCCCATCTCGGGAGGATTTCAGAGGAGGAATAAGGATGGCAGTCAAAGTGACCCCCCGCAGCGAGGACTATGCCCGCTGGTACACCGAGATCGTCCAGAAGGCCGACCTAGCCGACTACGCCCCCGTCCGGGGGTGCATGGTCATCAAGCCCTACGGCTACGCCCTCTGGGAGAATATCAAGGAGGGATTGGACCGGAGGTTCAAGGCGACGGGACACGCCAACGCTTACTTTCCCCTCTTTATCCCGATGAGCTTCCTCGAGAAAGAGGCGGAGCATGTGGAGGGCTTCTCGCCGGAGCTGGCGGTGGTCACCGTCGGCGGCGGCAAGCAACTGGAGGAGCCCCTGGCGGTGCGGCCTACGTCGGAGACCATCATCGGGCATATGTACGCCAAGTGGATCCAGTCCTACCGGGACCTGCCTGTCCTGATCAACCAGTGGGCCAACGTGATCCGCTGGGAGATGCGGACCCGGCTCTTCCTGCGCACGACGGAGTTCCTCTGGCAGGAGGGGCACACCGCCCACGCCACCGCCGAGGAGGCGATGGAGGAAACCCTGCTGATCCTGGACCTCTACGCCGAGCTCGCCACCGAGGACGCCGCCATGCCGGTGATCAAGGGGCGCAAGAGCGAGAGCGAGAAGTTCGCCGGGGCGGTGACCAGCTATACCATCGAGGCGATGATGGGGGACCGAAGGGCGCTCCAGGCCGGCACCTCCCATTTCCTGGGTCAGAACTTCGCCCGCGCCTTCGACATCCAGTTCCTGGACGAGAACAACGAGCTCCAGTACGTCTGGACCACCAGTTGGGGGATGAGCACGCGGATGGTGGGCGGGGTGGTGATGGTGCACGGGGACGACCAGGGGTTGATCCTGCCGCCCAGGCTGGCCCCCATCCAGGTGGTGGTGGTCCCTATCTGGCGAGATGAGGAGCAGAAGGAGGCAGTGCTGAAGGCCGCTGCCCAGGTGAGGGCTGCCCTGGAGCCGGAGGTCCGGCTGAAGGTGGACGACCGGGAGGGGCTTTCCCCCGGCTGGAAGTTCAACGACTGGGAGATGCGGGGGGTGCCCCTGCGGATCGAGATCGGCCCGAAGGACGTGGAGCAGGGCCAGGTGGTGTTGGCCCGGCGGGATCGGCCCGGCCGGGAGGGGAAGACGACCGTGCCGGTGACGGGGCTGGCGGAGGCGGTGCGGAATATGCTGGACACCCTCCAGGCCGACCTGTACCGGCGGGCGGAGGCGTTTCTGAAGGAACACACCGCCTACCCGGAGGACTTCGAGGGGCTGCGGGAGGCGGCGGCCGACGGCTTCGCCTATGCCTGGTGGTGCGGGAGCGCCGAGTGTGAGGCAAAGGTCAAGGAAGAGACCTCCGCCACCATCCGCTGTATCCCGTTGGATCAGGGGCCGGGCAAGGGGCGGTGCATCGTCTGCGGGGAGGAGGCCGCCGAGCGGGCCGTCTTCGGGCGGGCCTACTGACGACCCGTACCACGGAGGCGCGGAGAACACGGAGTTTCACGGAGTTTCTCCAGCTTCTCCGTGCCCTCCGTGTCTCCGTGGTATTCCATTCGCCATATCACACTTTGGAGGAGCAAGTATGCCGGAGGCCACCTTTTATTTCCCCCCCGACTTCAAGTGGGGCACCGCCACCTCCTCCTACCAGGTGGAGGGAAACAACACCAACAACGACTGGTGGGCTTGGGAGCAGGAGGAGGGGCACATCAAAGAGGGACATCGCTCCGGCCTGGCCTGCAATTGGTGGGAGCGGGCGGAGGAGGATTTCGACCGGGCCGCCGAACTGGGCCAGAACGCACACCGGCTCTCGGTGGAGTGGTCCCGCATCGAGCCGGAGGAGGGCCGCTTCGACGACAGCGCCCTGGACCGGTACCGGGCGATGCTGCAGGCATTGCGGGAGCGGGGGATCGAGCCGATGGTCACCCTCCATCACTTCACCAATCCTCTGTGGCTGGCGGAGATGGGGGGGTGGGAGAACCCCCGGGCGATCCCCCTCTTCGACCGGTATGCGGCCCGGGTGGTGGAGGCCCTGGGGGAGTTCTGCGATCTCTGGTGTACCATCAACGAGCCGAACGTGGTCGTCTTCCTCGGCTACGTGATGGAGGTCTTCCCGCCGGGCAAGCAAGACTTCCGGGCGGCGATGGGAGTGGGCCGCAACCTGATGCGGGCCCACGCGGCCGCTTATCGACGCATCCACGAGCTCCAGCCCCAGGCGAGGGTGGGGTTTGCCCACAACATCCGCATCTTCGACCCGGCCAACCCCCGCTCCCCCCTGGACCGGCGGGTGGCTGCCTGGCAGAACCGGGCGTACAACGAGACCTTCGTGGCCGCCGTCATCCGGGGGCGGTGGCTCCCGCCCCTGGGGCTCGGCTGGGCCCTCCGGCTGCGCAACACCCTGGACTGGGTGGGGCTGAACTACTACACGCGGGATGTGGTGGCCTTCGACCGGCGGATGGGCCACCAGCTCTTCGGACGCAACTTCCACCCCGAGGATGCAGAGCTCATGGACGGGGGGTATGGGGAGCTCTACCCAGAGGGGATGGAGCGGAGCCTCCGGCGGCTGGCTCGGCTGAGGCTGCCCATCTACGTCACCGAAAACGGCATCCCGGATAGCGACGACGACCAGCGGCCCCGCTACCTGATCACCCACCTGCACCGGGTGTGGCGGGTCATCCAGGGCTGCCACCCGGTGGTGGGGTACTACCACTGGACGCTGGTGGACAACTTCGAGTGGGTGGAGGGGTGGACGCTGCGGTTTGGGCTGATCGAGATAGATCCCGAGACCCAGGCCCGCACGTTTCGGCGATCGGCCTACCTCTATCGGGACATCATCCGGGCCAACGGGATCACGCCTCAGATCATCGACGAGTACGCGCCGGAGATCCGATCGGTGTTGCTGCCAGGATAGTGTGACCTTTCACCACGGGGACACGGAGTTCCGCAGAGAGTCTTTGACTTCTCGGTGTTTCTCCGTGCCCTCCGTGTCTCTGTGGTGTTCCGCTTTCTCACCTGCCCTCGATCACCTCCCTCCCCCCCATCCACGGCCGCAGCGCCTCCGGCACGACGACCGAGCCGTCGGCCCGCTGGTAGTTCTCCAGAATGGCGATCATCAGCCGGGGCAGGGCCAGCCCGGAGCCGTTTAGGGTGTGTACGAAGCGGGGCTTGGCTCTCTTCTGGGGCCGGTAGCGGATGCCCGCCCGGCGGGCCTGGAAGTCCTCGCAGTTGCTCAGGGAGCTGACCTCCAGCCACTCCTCACACCCGGGCGCCCACATCTCGATATCGTAGGTCTTGGCGACGGTGAAGCCCAGGTCGCCGGTGCAGATCTCCACCAGGCGATGGGGGATCTCCAGCCGCCGGCAGATCTCCAGTGCGTGCTCCACCATCTCCTCCAGCGCGTCGTAACTGGACTCCGGCGCCGTGAACTGATACATCTCCACCTTGTCGAACTGGTGGCCCCGCTTGATGCCTCGCACGTCCCGCCCGGCGCTCATCCTCTCCCGGCGGAAGCAGGGGGTGTAGGCGACGTACTTGCGGGGGAGGGAACCTGGAGGGAGGATCTCCTCCCGGTGGAGGTTGGTCAGCGGCACCTCCGCCGTAGGCACCAGCCAGATGTCGTCCTCCGCGTCGTGGTAGAGGTTATCCTCGAACTTGGGCAACTGACCGGCCCCCACCAGGCAATCCTGCTTGACGACGAAGGGGGGATAGACCTCCGTGTAGCCGTGCTCCCGCGTGTGCACGTCCAGCATCCAGGCGATGAGGGCCCGCTCCAGCCGCGCCCCTGCCCCCCAGAGGATGTAGAAGCGGCTGCCGGAGAGCTTCACCCCCCGCTCGAAGTCCAGGATGCCCAACTCCGGACCTAGGTCCCAGTGGGGGACCGGCTCGAAGTCGAACTCACGGGGCTCTCCCCACTCCCGCACCACCACGTTGTGGGATTCATCCGGCCCTACTACCACCGAGGGATGAGGCACGTTGGGGATGGAGAGCAGCAGCTCCCGGCGCCGGGCCTCCGCCTCCCGGACCCGGGCCTCCAATTCGGCGATTCGCTCACCCACGGCCCGCATCTCGGCGATCCGGGCCTCCCGCGCGGCGGGGTTCTTCATCTGGCCGATCTCCTTAGAGACCCGGTTCCGCTCCGCCCTGAGCGTCTCCAACTGGGCCAGGGCCTCCCGCCAGCGCTCATCCACCGCCAGTACCTGGTCGATCACCGCCGGGTCCTCCCCCCGGTTCCTCAGCCCCTCCTTGACGACCCCCGGCTCCCTGCGGATACGTGCGATGTTCAGCATACTTGATTCCCTCTCTACTCTGTCTGGCGTCGGACGTCATCCGTCAGATATTTCACGCCTCACGCTCTTTCGGCCTCAGGTGCGGGTAAAGGATCACCTCCCGGATCGAAGCCCGGTCCGTGAGGAGCATCACCAGCCGGTCCACCCCCATCCCGAATCCCCCGTTGGGCGGCATGCCGTACATCATTGCCCGGATGTAGTCTTCGTCCATCGGGTGGGCTTCCTCGTCCTCTGCCGCGTACAGCCGCCCCATCTCCAGGAACCGCTGTTCCTGGTCCAGCGGGTCGTTCAACTCGGTGAAGGCGTTCCCCAGCTCCAGCCCGCCGATGAAGAACTCGAACCGCTCCACGTGGGTGGGGTCGTCCGGCTTGGCCTTGGCCAGGGGGGAGATGTCGCGGGGGTAGTCGTAGACGATGGTCGGCTGGATCAGGGTCGGCTCGACTATGCTGCCCAGGAGGGTGTTGTCGATCAACTTCCCCCAGGTGGAGCCGGGTTCCGGCTGGCGGCCAATGGCCCGCAGCGCCTCCGCCAGACCCTCGGCAGTGGGGTATTGGGCGTAGTCTATCCCGGCGACCTCCCGGACCAGGTTCCGCAGCGTGACCCGCCGCCAGGGAGGGCTCAGATCGATAGTGTGGCCCTGGTAGGTGATAGTGGTGGTCCCCAGCACCTCTTGGGCCACCACCGCCACCATCTCCTCGCAGAGGTCCATCACCCCCCGGTAGTCCAGGTAGGCGGCGTAGAACTCCAGCATGGTGAACTCGGGGTTGTGCTTGTAGGAGACTCCTTCGTTGCGGAAGTCCTTGCCGATCTCATAGACCCGCTCGTAGCCGCCCACCAGGAGCCGCTTGAGGTAAAGCTCATCGGAAATGCGCAGGTAGAGGTCCTGGTCCAACTGATTATGGTGGGTGATGAAGGGGCGGGCGGCCGCGCCGCCGTAGACCGGCTGAAGGATGGGGGTCTCCACCTCCAGGAACCCCCGTTCGTCTAGAAAGCGGCGGAGGGCAGCGATGGCGTGGGCGCGGATGCGGAAGATCTGGCGCACTTCGGGGTGGACGGCCAGGTCGGCATACCGCTGCCGGTACCGTTCCTCCACGTCGGTGAGGGCGGAGTAGCGGACCACCTTATCGCCGACCCGCTGTTCTTTTCCCCAGGGCAGGGGGGTGAGGGCTTTGGCCAGCATTAGCAGCCGGCTCACCTGGACGGAGATCTCGCCGGTGCGGGTGCGCATCAGCGTGCCCTTTGCCTCCACGAAATCCCCCAGGTCGAAATCCCGCTTGAAGGTCTCGTAGACCTGTTCCCCCAGATCGTTCATCCGCAGGAGAAGTTGGATCCTGCCACTCTCGTCCTCGAGGTGGGCGAAGGAAGCCTTCCCCATCATCCGAAGGCTGCGCAGCCGACCGGTGACGGTGACCTTCATCCCCTCCGCCCCGGCCTCGTAGGCCGCGAGAGCCTCTGCGGCGGTGTGGGTCCGCTCCACCCGGAGCGGATAGGGGTCCCATCCCTTCTCCCGCAACCGCTCCAGTTTCTCCAGCCGTTGCCGTTCCAAGTCGCTCAATTCCATCCCCGTCCGCTCCTTCCCGTTCTCCATCGCGTAATGCAAAAAACGCCCGCACTCCCGAACCGGGCGGGCGTTTGGTTCCGGTACCGACGGCGGTTAGTGAATCTTGACCACGCGGAAGATCAACACACCGTCCGGGGCGTTCACCGTGACCTCATCGCCCACGCGGCGGCCCATCAGGGCCCTGCCCAGAGGGGATTCGTAGGAGATCTTACCCTCGGCGGGAGACGCCTCCGCGGAGCCGACGATGTGGTAGGTCTCCGGGGGGCCGTCGCCTTCGGCGATGGTCACCCGGCTGCCCAGCCCCACCACCTCGCCGGAGATGTTCTCTTCGATGATCTCGGCGCTCCCCAGGAGCATCTCCAGCTCCAGGATGCGCCCCTCTACGAAGGCCTGCTCGTTCCTCGCTGCCTCCAACTCAGCATTCTCCAACAGATCCCCCTCGGCGAGCGCTTCGTGGAGCCGTCGGGCCACCTCCTGGCGACGCACCTTGAGGAGATGCTCCAACTCGACCTGCAGCCTCTCGTACCCCTCGCGGGTAAGATACACCGTCTGTTCGTTCATCTATCTGATCTTCCGTAGAGCAGGGAAATGGGCACACTCTCACCGCTATCGGACGGCGAAATGGCCTGCGACGAACGGCCTCCCTCCGGGAGACCGTTTCACGCCGTCTATGGGCTTGGAAAGAGAGCCTCTCCCACCCGGCCGTGGCAATATCTCTCTCGACCGGTCGCCAGCTTTCCTATGGCAATACGAAGACTGAGAGGAACCCTCTCAGCCGTCTGCGACTTATATTAT
>DQUX01000228.1 GCA_015662065.1 Anaerolineales bacterium
CGCCGTAGAGGCTCAAACCAGGACGGGGGGAAAAGCCAAAAGATAGCTGCCTGTAATGCCTATCAGATCTCCTCAGGTGGCGATCAGCCGCTCCAACGCCTCCTTCGATACCGCCTCCACTTCTCCGTGGATAGAGTGACCGTGGCTGTCCATCGTCACCACCACAGGGAAGTCCTCGACCCGGACGACCCAGAAGGCCTCCGGCACCCCGAACTCCTCCTTCTTGTAGACTGACACCACCTCGCTCACCGCGTCGGCAATAAGGCTGGCCGCCCCACCCACGGCGTGGAAGTAGACCGCGCCGTGCTCCTGGCAAGCCCGGAGGGTGCGAGGCCCCATCCCCCCCTTCCCGATCACCCCCCGCAGACCAAAATGGGCGATGACATCGGCCTCGTAGGGCTCCTCGCGGATGGAGGTGGTGGGTCCGGCAGCGACGAACTCCCAGCGCCCATCTTCTCGCTGACGGACCACCGGCCCGCAGTGGTAGATGACGCCGCCGGCCAGCAGCCGCTTGAGCTCATCGTACAGCCCGCGCTCTTCCTCCGGCACGATGTCGGCGCGGATGAAGTTCTCGATCATATACTTGTGGGCCGCGTCTCGCCCGGTGACGATCAGGCCGGAGAGCCGCACCGTGTCACCAACCCGCAGAGCACGGATGGCATCCTCAGGGATCGGTATCCTCAACTCGTACATCGCTATGTTTACCTCCCACATTGGCTCAGCACAATAAACGTCGGCGCGCCGCCCAGAACGCCCCATTTCCAAGATGCTCTGAGGGGGTCTTTGACCCCCGCCTTTGGCTGAAAACGGCAGCTTTTGGCCGGAGACGCGGGTCACAGACCCGCTTGGAGCTTTCGGATAATCCTCTAGGAATCCGCGTGCGAAGCCGAAGAAACCTACATCCCTTTGCATCCTCCGCGTTCTCTGCGGTTAACTATGTGCCACCTCCTCGCCCCGCACCTCCATCCTGGCCCGTCGGCAGGCCCAGCACATATAGGCCACGGTGACGAAGTAACTTGCAGGGAGACGGTGGTAGGCCCCGATCTTGACCCCCAGGACGGTGGTCTTGCCGCCGAAGCCCATAGGCCCGACCCCCAGCTCGTTGCATTCCCGCAACAGCCGCTCCTCCAGCGCTGCCAGTTCCGGCACCGGGTTGACGTCGTCCAGGGGGCGGAAGAGCTGCTCCTTGGCGCGCGTGTAGCCAGCACCCCGGTCGGCGCCGACGGCCACCCCTAGCACCCCCGGCGCGCATCCCTTCCCTTGGGCCTGATAGACCGCGTCCAGCACCACGCGCCGCACCCCCTCCAGATCGCGCCCGGCCCCCAGAGGCGCGTAGGGCAACTTGTATTGGGCACTCACGTTCTCACTCCCACCCCCCTTTAGAAGCAGGTCCACCCGAAGGAAATCCTCCTCCCACTCCTCGAAATGGAAGCTGGGGAACCCCCTCCCCAGATTGTTGCCGCTGTTGCGGCCGGTGAGGGGGTCCACTGCGTTGGGCCGCAGATAGGCCCTCCGGGTCGCCTCGACCACCGCCTCCTCGATCTGCGCCCGTAGCGTCCGGGTGCTCATCCCCTGGGGATGATGGATGTAGAAGATCGGCGTCCCCGTGTCCTGGCAGACGGGGGTAGAGTGACTCCGGGCCAGGGCCACGTTCTCCAGGATCGCTTCCAGCGCCCCGGTCGCGGCCGAGCCCGGCTCCTCCTGATCCCGGGCCGACCGCAGCGCCGCCTCCACGTCCGCTGGCAGGTCGGTGGCCGCCCGGCGGATCAACTCGACGAAAGGTTCAACAAGCTCGTCCATCACGCGCTCCTGCAGCTATCGTGTTGCGTGTTTCGTGTCGCGTGTCACGGCTTCGGTACCGCCAGGTCCGCCGGCCCGAGCTCCGAGAGCTTCAGATGCGGGTGGGTGGCCTGGATCAGTTCGTGGATGATCTGGGCGTACTTGACCTTCTCTCGGGCCTGCCAGGCCAGGAAGTCGGGGCTGGTCCACGGCTTGTACCAGGCCCCCGCTCCCGCCGCCAGCGCCGTCCCCGGCTCGATCTTGAAATAGCAGGGCGCGCAGACCCGGGCCATCTCCGCCCCCTCGTAGAACCGATTGAAGCCGCCGAAGGAGTCGGAGAGATAGATGTGTAGGTCCAAGGGAATGTCAATGGCCTGGCGGATGGAGGCCAGTTGCGGCAGGGAGAGGTCGCCCAGCGGGTTGAAGGTAGAGGCCCCCAGCATCTGCAGCACCTTCCCGCCAGCGGCGGAGGCGTGCCCGGCGTAGATGCTCACCTTGAAGACCACGTCCTCGGGGATATCACCCGTTTCCTTCAGCCGGTTGACCAGCCAGAGAAGCCCCTCGTCGATGCAGAGAAACCCCCGGAAGCCCAGGTCGATGCAGCGCAGGTACTCGGCAATGACGAAGGAAAGCTGATCGGAGCCCCGGTAGCGCAGGCCGGAGAGTCCGCCCTCTGGCGTCACCAACTGCCGCCCCACGTCCCAGCCGGAGCGGGGGCCGGGGGTGATGATCACCTCCACCTTCGCCTCGGCCGCCATCTGGGCGAAATCCCGCAACTCCGCTTCGTCCAGCAGAGTGGAGCCCATCACGGTGGAGATCAGGCGATGGATGGGCACATTCCGCTTGTTCATCTCGTCGATGAGGGCCTCCAGCACCTGGGGCCGCTCCACCCCGGAGATCTCCATCCGATAATGGGCTCCGTCGGGGAATCGCCTGGGGCTGTCGGGCAGGTCGTAGGCGTCCCTCCCGGGGATACCGACCTTCTCCAACATCTTCTGGACATCGTGCAAGTCACGCATCGCGCTCCCTCCTAAAAGATTAGTGAGGCAAGATTAGTTCGACAATGTCACATTATGCTCTGAGGGGGTCTGCGACCCCCGACTCTGGCCGAAAATGGTGGCTTTCGGCCGGAGACGCGGGTCACAGAC